>NZ_CALPCT010000002.1:0-164072 GCF_943193075.1 Streptococcus caecimuris
TCAACAATAGTATACCCATTTTTCTTGTATTGTGCCAGCCAATTTGGAAGCATTCCTTGGTTTGGGAGAGCATAATCAAGGCTTACACTTCTTTGTGAACGACCTTCAAGTAAGACTTTATCAATGATTTCTCGTTTTAGTTCAGGAGAATAGTAACAATTCTTTCCTTTTTTTACGATTTCTATTCCATAACGATCAATCAATTTAATCATGTACTGAAGATTAGAAATCTTTATCCCAAATTGATTTGAAAGTCGCCTAAAACTCTCTCCTTGCTTTCTTGATTCATATATTTGAACTTTATCTTCAAAAGTTAATTTCATAATAAAAGCACCCCAAAAATTAGATTTTTCTGTCTAACTTTTAGGGTGCAGTTCAGATAGGGAATATCCCTTTTTATTTTGCTTTAAATCAGATTTTTGGATGGAATAGTAGATGATAAGACAAAATATCTTTGAACATACAAAAAGACAAACGCCAAAAATGACGTCTGTCTACGTTCTGAGGTAGCCTTTAGGCTCCCTTTTTTCTTAGAAAATACCGATGAGTAATTGCATGCCAAGACTAGTCAGGATGATAGCAATCCAGCAAAGGGCTCCAAGAAGAATGGATTTTCCACTGGATTTGATCATAGCAACGAGGTTAGTTTTGAGACCAATAGCACTCATAGCCATGATGATGAGGAATTTGGAGAGCTGTTTGAGAGGTGAAAAGAAGCTATTGCTAACACCAAAAGAAGTAAGGACGGTAGTTAGCAGAGAAGCTAGGATGAAGTAGAGAATGAAAACGGGGAAGATTTTTTTAAGCTTTACTCCTTGGTTGTTGTCTTGTTGACGGCTTTGCCAATAGGAGAGGAAGAGAGTAATAGGGATAATAGCTAAGGTACGAGTCAGTTTGACAATGGTTGCAGATTCTAGAGTATTGGTATGATACAGACTATCCCAGGCGCTAGCTGTGGCTGTTACAGAGGAAGTATCGTTGACCGCAGTACCCGCAAAGAGAGCAAAACCTTCGTTGGAGAGATGGAGCCAAGAACCTAGAGTTGGAAAGATAAGAGCTGCCAAGACATTGAAGAAAAAGATAACAGAAATGGCTTGGGCTACTTCTTTTTCCTTGGCGTGAATAACAGGAGCAGTCGCTGCAATGGCAGAACCGCCACAGATAGAAGAGCCTACCCCAATCAAGGTAGCTAGCTTTGTATCCATGTTAAAAAATCGTTGGAAAAAGAAAGCAATAATTAAAGCGATAGAAATAGTCGAAAGGATGACAGGAAGGGAAGATTTTCCAACTGCGAAAACTTGAGAGATATTGAGTCCAAAACCAAGTAAGATAACAGCATACTGAAGCAATTTTTTGGAGCTATAAGTCAAACCAGCATCCAGTTGTTTATAGGGAGTGAGAAAGGGGTAGAGAATCATTCCGATAAAAATGGCGAAAACAGGTGCTCCCACAACAGGCAGAAAGCCTCCTAAAACCCAAGAGATGATAGAAATGATCAGACAGGCTAACAGTCCTGCCCAATTTTTTGATAGAAATGACATAAAAACCTCCGAAAATAAATACCCCTTATTATAATCTTATTTATCAGAAAAGTAAAATAGAAAATAGAAAGTAGGAATAAGGTAGTAAATTAACGGAATTTTGCGGTCAGAGAGCTTTTTGTAATATAATAGATATATGTTCTTTGATCAATAAGGATGCAAATGTGGCATATGTTATTGAAAAAAATGAATTTGATGAGCCTGGACATGTGAAGTAATTATGTGAGATAAGAAAATAAATAAGAGAGTTGAAAATGTACTGATCCCAAAAGTTAGATTTTTTTCTGTCTAACTTTTGGGATCAGTACATATCCTCGCTTTTTTAATCTAATAGGTCCTTATTTTCAATTAAGAGTTCTAGTGGGGATTTATCTCTTGCTACAATAAAACCAGGTTCATATTGGTTATGAAATGTTCTTTTCTGAGAAGTTGGATCAATATACAACTCATCTCCATCTTCTGTGTATAGTTGGTTGCCTCTTGTTAGGTAAAGTAAATCCTCTAAGTACTGTCCATCAGTTTCTAGAAAATGTTCGATGTATTTGACAGCCTTTAAGATCTCACTTACTTTATCAGAGTATTCATTCGATTCAAGAACACTCTTTTCTAATTCAATCTCCTTACTTGTTCCAAAAAGTTGAGTTGGAGTTGCATTAAAATATTCTGCTATCTTATCTAAATTTGCAAAGGTAGGATAGCTTTTTTGTTTTTCGTAGTCAGAGATGTCTGGAAAGATTGCTCATAAAAAAATGTGGGGCAAATGATGGGGCAAATCAGTTATAGACAAACAAAAAAGCCTTGTAAATCAAGGCTTTTTCCTGTTGTATGTAGATGCCCCCTACAGGGCTCGAACCTGTGACCCATAGATTAAGAGTCTACTGCTCTACCAACTGAGCTAAGGAGGCAAATATAAAAAGCTGTATTGGTGCCGATACTTCACGATTTGTATTGAACCCGCGCAATTAAGCAGGTGGGCAACTCGCTCTGACTTAGCTGCTTCCGCGTGAAACGGCCTGCATACTGCCAGAAGTCTTTTGTTTCCCTAATAATACAAAAAATAGTCGGTCAACACTTAAGTGTGAAGTCGTACACCACAGCGTTTCTATATGTATATGATACCACATTTTGAAAATATTTCAAGGAAAAATCTCAATTTTTTGAAACCGATGTCACTTTTTCTTAAATTGATCAATCTTCTCCTTGGTGGCTCCGAGAGCACGCTCGTACTTGCCATTTTCATTGGGAATAAAGTAGGAAGCGTGTTTGAGCTTGTCTGGCAAGTAGTCCTGATTGACCCAGTTGCCAGGGTAGTTGTGAGGGTATTTATAGTTTTGCGCATTTCCCAGTTCCTTGCTTCCAGCATAATGACCATCGCGGAGGTGGCGAGGAATAGGAAGGTTGCCAGAACTTCTAAGATCAGCCAGCGCCTTGTCCATGGCAACGTAGGCTGAGTTGGATTTCGGCGAAAGGGCTAGATCGATGACGATGTTGGCGATGAGAATGCGGGCCTCAGGAAAGCCGATGCGCTCAGCTGCTTGTAACGCTGTCACGGTATGAATCTGCGCATCTGGATTGGCCAGACCGATATCCTCATAAGCGATGACAGTCAAGCGACGAGCTAGGCTGGGTAGATCTCCGGCTTCGATCAAACGAGCTGCATAGTGGAGACTAGCATCGACATCCGAACCACGGATAGACTTTTGTAGGGCAGAGAGCACATCGTAGTGGCCGTCTCCATCTTTGTCCATGGTGATGTAGCTACGCTGGAGGCTGTTTTCCATGATCTCTAGCGTAATATGGCGGATGCCTTCTGCATTTTCAGAGGTCGACAGCACCGCCAGATCGAGAGAGTTAAAGGCGGAACGAAGATCTCCATTGGTCGAAGTAGCGATAAAATCCAAAGCGTCCTCATCGAGAATGACAGGAAAGTCAAAGCCACGATCGGGATCATCTAGCGCCGTTTTTAGAGCTTGCTTGACCTCCTCCGTCGTCAACGGTTCCAGCTCAAAGATTTGTACGCGGCTACGAATAGCGGGTGTGACAGAGAAAAAGGGATTTTCAGTCGTTGCACCGATCATGATGACCAGACCGCTTTCGAGCAAAGGCAAAAGAAAATCTTGCTTGGTTTTATCAAGGCGATGGATCTCGTCTAAAAGCAGGACCAAGCCACCTGAAAACTTGGCTTCCTCTGCGATTTCTTGGAGGCGTTTTTTACTGTCAACCGTTGCATTAAAGGTCCGAAAGGCATACTTGGTCGTTCCTGCGATGGCAGAAGCAATACTGGTCTTTCCGATCCCCGGAGGTCCATAGAGAATCATGGAAGACAGACGATTGGCCTCGACCATGCGGCGGATGATTTTGCCTTCTCCGACCAGGTGTTGTTGACCAATGACTTGATCGATCGTCCGTGGGCGCATACGGAGTGCGAGATTGTCGGGCATTTCCTTCTCCTTTCTAGCTTTGTCTCCTTTCAAAGAGGCGTTTTTTATGGTAAGATTGTAGTAACTATTGTATCATATTCCGCTCTAAGAGTGGGAAATTAGAAAGAGGACGCTATGTCTAAATATGGATTTTTGGATATTTTAGAAGAGGAGATGGACAAGGTTTTTCCTTTTGATTTTGAGATCAATTGGGATAAGAAAAACCATGCGGTAGAAGTGGCTTTCCTCTTGGAAGCACAGAATACAGGAGGGGTTGCCTTGGTTGATGAAGCGGGTGAAGAGTCTGATGAGGATATTTTCTTTGAAGAAGCCGTGCTCTTTTACAATCCAGCCAAGTCGCATGTGGAGGAAGATGCCTATTTAACGACGATTCCTTATGAGCCTAAAAAAGGATTGTCTCGGGAGTTTCTAGCTTATTTTGCGACTTTCCTTCGAGATACAGCCGAGCTGGCCTTGGATGAGCTCATGGATTTCTTAGCAGACGAAGAAGCAGAGAGCTTTGAGATCGTCTGGAACCAAGAAGTTTTTGAAGAAGGCAAAGTTGGCCTAGAAGAAAGCACGTTTTATCCCTATCCGAGATATTAGAAAAGATTCTAAGTGGTTTTTTTGAATACTGGATTCAAGGAGAAGGGGAAAACTATGCTAGAAAAAGTCAAACAGTTTTTCAGGAGAAGGTCAGATAAATCTGAGCAATCAGTTTGCATTCTTCCCCGTAATCGCTTTGCGAATTTAGATTTCGAGAGAGTGTTGAAGTCTGGAACTCGTCGCCTTGTCGATGAGGAGGGACGTTATGCAGAAGATGGCACAGTCACAGAACTTGAATTTCCTGAAGACTTTGCGGAATTTGAATTTTTAGTTGGTTTTAAAACGGAAGAGGAAGATCAGTTCCAACAACTATTAGCTCGTTTAAATAGTATTGACAATGCCATTCAGTCCTATTTGGAAAGTGAGATGCAACAACCCATCCCTCAGTATGCCAAGGATCTCGGCTATACTCAGAAGAGATGGGAAAGGACATTTTACTTCCATCCTTGGATATTAAATGGTGAGGAAAATCCGCCTAATCTTCGATATGTTGCAGATTATATAAATGATGAGTTTACGGTTTATTTTGCTAAAAAAACATGGTAGATGGCAGGCGTACTGGGATGCAGAGTGCCAAAAAGTAATCGAAGAAAGCTAGCTCGTATTTTCCTAGAGAGTAATTGTTATCATAGAAAAGAGTAAATATCATGGAATTATTAGATAGCAGAATGGATTTCCAAGGTTGCAAGATTGCCTTGATTTGTGGGGATAAGGTCTTGACTATCTTACGTGATGACAAGGACGATATCCCTTGTCCCAACATGTGGGAGTTGCCAGGTGGTGGCCGTGAAGGGGATGAAAGTCCCTTTGAATGCGCAGCGCGTGAAGTTCATGAAGAACTGGGAATTCATTTAAATGAAGATTGTTTGCTTTGGGGAAAAATTTATCCTAGCGTAATCTTTGAAGGCAAGCAATCGGTCTTTATGGTTGGTCAGCTAAGACAAGAACAATTTGACAATATTACCTTTGGAGATGAAGGGCAGGGCTATAAACTGATGCCTATTGAGGAGTTTTTGAAGTCTAAACAGGCAGTGCCTCAGCTACAGGGGAGATTGAGGGATTATTTGGAGGAAAGTTTATGATAACACTTGTTCGAGCGGGAGCAGAGGATTTAGAAACTATTATTGCAATTCAGAGAGCCAGCTTTAAGGCTGTTTATGAAAAATACCATGATGAATATGACCCTTATCTCGAGGACCGCGAACGAATTAAGTGGAAATTAGTGGAGCGTCCCAATAGCTATTACTACTTTGTAAAAAAAGATGAAGAAAAGATAGGTTTTTTACGAATTCAGACCAATGAAGAGTTAACGAAAGCTTGGTTGGGAACCGCAGCGATTTTGCCCCAGTATCAAGGAAAAGGGTATGGATCTGAAGGATTGCGCTTGCTAGAAGAGGAATTTCCAACCATCACACAGTGGGATTTGTGTACGGTGTTACAGGATGCAGGTATGGTCGCGTTCTACGAGAAGAATGGTTACCATCAAACCCATATCGAGCCTGAAAAAGAAGGCATGGATATGGTCTACATGAAAAAATTGATAGAGAAATAGAAAGGATGGTTCGGTTAAATTTCTAAACTGAACCCGCCCTAAACACTGTGCCAAAAAGATAAACTTCTCTTAGACACAAGTATCTTCAGAGAGTTTCCTATTTTGGCTTTGTGTTTTACGGGCTTGGTATCTTAATTATGGAAACATGGCAAGAGTTAAAGGTTACAGTAAAGCGTGAGGGAGAAGAGTTGGTCTCTAATCTCTTGATCGAGTTAGGCGCCCAAGGGGTCGCGATTGAAGACAGCATGGACTATGTGGGAAATGTCGATCGATTCGGTGAGATTTTTCCTGACGTCGAACAACAAGAAGAAATCGTGGTGACGGCCTACTACCCGGAAACGGTTGATGTAGCAGCGGTTGAAGCGGACTTGCAGGCTCGCTTGGCAGAATTGACGGATTTTATGGATCTAGGAGAGGTTAAGATGGGCACGACTGCCTTGGCTGAGGAAGACTGGGCCGACAACTGGAAGAAATACTATGAACCAGCTCGTATCACTCATGACTTGACCATCGTGCCGTCATGGACAGACTATGAGGCAACGGCGGGAGAAAAGATTATCAAGCTGGATCCAGGGATGGCCTTTGGGACAGGAACTCACCCAACAACCAAGATGAGTCTCTTTGCCTTGGAGCAGGTTCTTCGTGGTGGGGAGACAGTGCTAGATGTGGGGACAGGTTCAGGAGTCCTTTCCATCGCTAGCTCCCTTCTTGGTGCCAAGGAAATCTTCGCCTATGACTTGGATGACGTAGCGGTTCGCGTCGCTCAGGAAAATATTGAACTCAACCCGGGAATGGAAAACATCCATGTAGCTCCGGGCGATTTGCTCAAGGGCGTGGAGATTGAGGCAGATGTCATCGTGGCCAACATCTTGGCGGATATTCTTATCCATCTGACAGATGATGCTTATCGTTTGGTCAAGGACGAAGGTTACCTGATCATGAGTGGAATTATCAAGGACAAATGGGACATGGTACGTGAGTCGGCTGAGTCAGCTGGATTTTTCCTTGAAACCCACATGATCCAAGGGGAATGGAATGCCTGCGTCTTCAAGAAGACCAAGGATATCTCCGGTGTGATTGGAGGCTAGCATGCAGCAGTATTTTGTAAAAGGTTTGGCTAGCTCACCTGTCACCATAGAGGACAAGGAGACCAGCAAGCACATGTTTCAGGTCATGCGCTTAAAAGAAGATGATGAGGTGACTTTGGTCTTTGATGATGGGATCAAGCGTTTGGCGCGCGTGGTAAATGTAGAAGCCCGTAAGTTGGAGCTAATCGAGGAATTAGCTGACAATGTGGAACTGCCAGTCCAAGTGACCATCGCATCAGGCTTTCCCAAGGGAGACAAGCTCGAGTTCATCACTCAGAAAGTAACGGAACTCGGTGCCAGCCAAATCTGGGCCTTCCCTGCAGACTGGTCCGTTGCTAAGTGGGACGGCAAGAAATTGGGTAAAAAGGTCGAGAAACTAGAAAAAATCGCCCTTGGAGCAGCCGAGCAAAGCAAGCGGAATTTGGTCCCAAGCATTACCCTTTTTGAGAAAAAGGCAGACTTTCTAGCCCAACTGGACCAGTTTGACTCTATCGTAGTGGCTTATGAAGAGTCAGCCAAAGAAGGAGAAGCCGCTGCGCTTATCCAAACAGTCTCGGGTCTTGAAAAAGGGGCAAAATTGCTCTTTATCTTTGGACCAGAGGGTGGCCTCTCCCCTGTAGAAATTGAAAGTCTTATAGCCAAAGGAGCAGTCCTTGCAGGCCTTGGACCTCGCATTCTCCGTGCAGAAACCGCACCACTCTATGCCCTCAGCGCCGTGAGTGTTGTTACAGAATTAATGAACTAACGAAGTGAAGAAATCGCTTCGTTATTTTTTTTTACAAAAATCTTCTATTTTCAAAAATTTTTACGAATTATTAAAGTAAGAGTAATAAATTTGAAAACTAAATAGTGTAAAGTGATACTACAGGAATTTATGGAGGATGAAAATGAAACCAAAAAGAAAAATCGGTCGTTATATATTTGGAGTGTTGCTATTAGGAGTGTTGCTATGGGGAGGTCTACTTGTAAAGAACCATCTTGATTTTCAACATGAAATGGTTCAGATCGTGCATAGTAAGGAAGTGGAAAAGTTGATAGAAGAAGAACTAAAGGCAACAGATCCAGATGCCTTGACGCCAAAAGGTAAGATCCAATCGTATGAAATTAATGATGAAACGATCGAACACAATCCAATGGGGGGGATAATGTTTGAAGTGACTATAAATGGAAATAAAGAGATAACTGGAAGTATGGGATTGAGGAAGAGTAGTGAAGATGGCCCGATTAGATCTGTAGGGATGTCTGAGTCTACAGAACTACAGAATCTAATAGGAGATTAAAAATGGTATTTAATGATGAACAAAAGAATGATATTGCATGGCAGGAATATACGAAATACAAAGTTGGAAATAAAGTAAAAATTGATACAGATAATAAGAAAAAAACAATAGGCTATGTTTCTGAAGTTTTTGGCCAGGCACCAGAAGAGGATATGGTTTCCTCTCTCGAAGACTTGAAAGCACGGTTTCAAGGAGCTCTATCTGGTTTAAATGGATATATTGTGACAGATAAAAAAATCACTCATGAAACCAGACCAGAAGATGTGCATGAAGTAACAATTTTGTTTGAGGGATCGGAAGCTAAATTTGATAAAAATTTCATGGGGGCTGTAGATGATTGGGTGCTCACCGATGCTCCAACTGCATTACAAATATCAATGGCCAAGAGACTTGGGATAAAAACCGGGAAAATTTCCCAGCTTGATGCGGCTTCGAAAGAAGTAAAAGCAGCAATGGATAGATATCCGAATGCGCGTTTCAAATTTTATGCCCATTCTTTAGGGGGCTTAAATCTCCAAGCTTCACTTGGATCTTTGGAAGATAAGTATTTAAACAGAGTGGATGAGGCTTATATATATGAAGCGCCTAACCTTTATCCACAGTTAAGTGATGCAGAAAAGAAACAGGTCGATAAGATTAAATATAAAATTTTTAATTTTATAGACAAGCGTGACTTGGTCACATGGGAACATTCTGAAGAGGGGAATGAAGGAGTTGTTGGAACACTTGTTCGAATTGACAGTAAGGATGCAGGCAATTTAGGAAAACAACATATGTGGGGTGGTTACGACTACAAGTCTGGCTACTTGAACGTCAAAGAAGAGGGTTTAGATGACTATCGGTTAGCTCGAATAAAGCAGACAAAAGAACAACTGCAGTTAAAGAAACAAGCATTGGAGACTTGGAAAAAGAGCGGACTTTCTGGAAGTGACCTTATTTTCATGGATACGACTCAGGCAATGGGAATAGTGGAGTCGCTGAAGGAGTTTACTCTCATTGCCTCTGATTATATTTTAGCTGTCTGTGATTTCCGTATTGCGGATATAAAAGGAACCTGGGAGACGTTATTAATTTCTTGCCGTTCAACTGTATTAGGGACCCGTTGCACAGAAAGTGATATTATAAGCGCACTTGCTCAAATTGGTGCAACAAAAGAAACGATTGAGACGAATCGCATCACAGAATTAGAAAAAATTAAAAAAGATACTCTAAAAATAAAAGAAAGTATTTTTAGTCTATCAACAGACATGGCGAAAGGAATTGCAACTGTAATAGGCACGGATGTTTCTCTAGCAAGCCAATTTCAATTGCAATGGTAAAGAATGGGTAACAAAGAGATTGAATACATTAATGCGATTAGAGAAGTAGAAGAAAAATGGAATGGTACTGAAGAAGAATTAAAAATGGAGATGAAAGAACTAGAGAAAAGAATGAATCATATCCATGATCAGTATTGTTTTACAAAACAAAGCATTGAAATGATGGAAGAGGAAGTAGGATATTTCTCTAAGACGATGGGTAATACGGAAATTTTATCGGATTATTATCGGGAATTATCAGATGTTTATGAAGAATTGAATGCAGAGCACTATCACGAACTAGCTCATATTGAGGAAGCGCATCAGTTAAAACAAAAAGAATTACAGGTAGCCTCTGAAAAATATGCGAATGAGATTGCAAAATTACGAAAGGAGATGTATGTCGAAAATTGATCTTACAAATGATTTAACATACGAAGATAAGCGTTTCATGGCAGCTCTTCTTAGTGTTAAATTTATGGGGGAAATAGCCTTAACAAAGGCAACTGTTGACCAAAAAAGCATTAAAAAAAGAATTTCATCTAGTATAACAGAACTTGAAAGTTCTCTAGATCAGGTTATTGGAACTATTGATTCGGATTTGGCTGGAAAATTTTCAAACTCTGTTAAAGAAGGGGTTGGAAGAAAAAAATTGGAGTTAAACGCTTTGCAAGAGTTTTGTAAGACAAAGTAGTATCCGTATATTAAAGTAGCTTCATTGGTTCCCATCTGCTTCTAAAAGTGTTAAAATAGTATCCAAGAAACTGGAGAAACTACATGCCGAAAGAAGAGAATTTAACAGGGGACCAAGTCGTTGCCCTTACAAAAAAATATTTATCACCTGAGGATGTTGCTTTTGTGCAAAAGGCTTTGGTCTATGCAGTTGATTGTCATAGTGGGCAATTCCGTCAGTCTGGCGAGCCTTATATCATTCACCCGATTCAAGTGGCAGGAATCCTTGCCAAGCTGAAACTGGATGCTGTGACGGTCGCCTGCGGCTTTTTGCATGATGTCGTAGAAGATACGGATGCGACTTTAGATGATTTAGAGCGCGAATTTGGTCATGATGTGCGCGTGATCGTCGATGGGGTGACCAAGCTCGGGAAGGTCAAGTACAAGTCCCACGAAGAGCAGTTGGCGGAAAACCATCGCAAGATGCTTATGGCCATGTCTCAAGATATCCGTGTCATTTTGGTCAAACTAGCCGATCGCTTGCATAATATGCGCACCCTCAAGCATTTGCGCAAGGACAAGCAAGAACGCATTTCGCGTGAGACCATGGAGATTTATGCGCCACTCGCCCACCGTCTCGGGATTTCTAGCGTCAAGTGGGAGTTGGAGGATTTGTCTTTCCGTTATTTGAATGAGACAGAATTCTACAAGATTTCTCACATGATGAAGGAAAAACGTCGCGAGCGAGAAGAGTTGGTGGAAGAAGTCGTCCACAAGATTGAGACCTATGCTGGGGAACGCCACTTACATGGGAAAATTTACGGTCGACCAAAGCATATCTACTCGATCTATCGCAAGATGCAGGATAAAAAGAAACGCTTCGATGAAATCTATGACTTGATTGCCATCCGCTGTATCCTGGATACCCCCAGCGATGTCTATGCTATGCTAGGCTACATCCATGAGCTCTGGAAGCCAATGCCGGGGCGTTTTAAGGACTATATTGCCAACCGGAAGGCCAATGGTTATCAGTCTATCCATACGACTGTATATGGCCCTAAAGGACCGATTGAATTCCAGATCCGAACCAAGGAAATGCATGAGGTTGCTGAGTACGGGGTTGCGGCTCACTGGGCCTATAAGAAAGGGATCAAGGGCCAAGTCAACAGTAAGGAATCGGCCATTGGAATGAATTGGATCAAGGAGATGATGGAACTCCAAGACCAGTCAGGTGATGCCAAAGAATTTGTTGAAAATGTAAAAGAAGACATCCTGGCAGAAGAAATTTACGTCTTCACACCAGATGGAACCGTGCGCTCGCTTCCGAAAGATTCCGGACCGATCGATTTTGCCTATGAAATCCACACCAAGGTTGGGGAAAAAGCGATTGGTGCCAAGGTCAACGGCCGGATGGTGCCCCTCAATACCAAACTTCGGACGGGAGACCAGGTGGAGATTATCACCAATGCCAACTCCTTTGGTCCGAGCCGTGACTGGCTGACCCTTGTCAAAACCAGCAAGGCGCGCAACAAGATTCGTCAATTCTTTAAAAATCAAGACAAGGAATTGTCGATTAACCGGGGTCGTGACCTCTTGATGGCCCAATTCCACGAGCATGACTTGGTAGCCAATAAGTTCATGGACAAAAAGCACATGGACAAAGTGTTACAAAAATCAAGCTATAAGACAGAAGAAGCCTTGTTTGCGGCGATTGGTTTTGGAGAGATTGGGGCTATTACCATCTTTAACCGCTTGACGGAGGATGAACGCCGGGAAGAAGAACGGGCCAAGGCACGCGCAGAAGCAGAAGAGCTAGTCAAAGGTGGCGAGGTCAAGGTTGAAAATAAAAAAGATACCTTGAAGGTTCGTCATGAAGGTGGCGTGGTTATCCAAGGAGCTTCTGGCCTCTTGATTCGGATTGCTAAGTGCTGTAACCCAGTTCCAGGCGATGAAATTGTCGGCTACATCACCAAAGGACGTGGGGTCGCCATTCACCGCAGAGACTGTATGAATCTTCGCGCTCAAGACAACTACGAGCAACGCTTGATCGATGTAGAATGGGAAGATAACAACACGACCAAAGACTATATCGCCCACATCGATATTTACGGACTCAACCGAGCCGGACTTCTGAACGATGTACTCCAAGTCCTTTCCAATACAGCTAAGATGATCTCAACTGTCAATGCCCAACCAACCAAAGACATGAAATTTGCCAATATCCACATTTCCTTTGGGATTCCGAACCTATCGATGTTGACAACGGTTGTGGATAAGATTAAGAGTGTGCCGGAGGTGTACTCTGTTAAGCGTACCAACGGCTAATCGGCTACTCAGTTATCTTTTATAGCTTCGTTAGCTCGCCTTGCCGTACTGAAGTACTGTCTGTGTCTCGCTGCCTTGCCCTAAAAGCAACTGAACAGCCTTTGGTTTTCGGATAGTCTTCCTGCGTCGCACTGCCTTGTCTGGAGCCGATTTTCTTTGAAGTAAGTAAGAACATGGTCAGAACTCTTTTATTAGTTGGTTAGCTCGCCTTGCCGTACTGAAGTACTGTCTGTGTCTTGCTGCTTTGTCTGAAGTTGATGTTCTTTGAAGGTTAGTAGTGAATGCCAAATAGATTTATAATATAGGATAGTAAAATGAAATTAGTGATTCAACGGGTTAAGAGTGCCTCAGTTTCCATTGATGGTCAAGTCTACAATGCGATCCAGCAAGGCTTGTTGCTCCTAGTGGGAGTGGGGCCTGAGGATGACCAGAAGGATTTGGATTATGCGGTTCGCAAGGTATCGCAGATGCGTATTTTCTCAGATGAGGAAGATAAGATGAATCTTTCGGTCAAAGATATCCAAGGGGAAATCTTATCGATCTCTCAATTTACCCTCTTTGCGGATACCAAAAAAGGCAACCGTCCTGCTTTTACAGGGGCTGCCAAGCCAGATATGGCCAGTCAGTTATATGATGCCTTTAATGATCAATTAGAAAAAGAAGTCCCTGTCAAACGAGGGATCTTTGGGGCCGATATGGCGATTGAATTGATCAATGATGGTCCAGTGACGATTTTGTTAGATACAAAAAATCCATAAGTAAGAAAACATGCAGTCGGATTAGACTGCATGTTTTTCAATATAGAGTTGTTGGGCGATCACTTGGTTGATAGAAATTTCTTGTCCATGGATGACTAAGTGATAGAGTCCTGTGTAGTCATCGTACCGTTGAAACGCGATGGTATCACCAATTTGGAGATGGATCTGGTCTAAAAATTTTAACAATTCATAGGTGTCATAGACCCTTTGCAGAATATACAGACCAGGCTCAGTCGTTTCACTGAGACGGTCTTGGTAGGCTTCGACAAGCCTTTCACCTTTCTTTGGAATTGTCCCACCATGAGGGCAGGTCTTAGGATTTCCAAGCATGTGATCCAGCCGGTCGATGAAATGTTCAGAAACGGTATGCTCGAGAACTTCTGCCTCTTCATGGACTTCTTCAGTTGTGTAGCCAAGATTTTTCAGCAGAAATACTTCGATCAAGCGGTGCTTGCGGTAGAGATCAGAGACCAATTGCGAGCCCAGATCTGTTAGTAGATAGCCATGGGTCTTATCTTTCACCAAGAGACCCTCAGAGATCATGCGCTTAATCATCTCGGTCACAGCGGGTGGAGAGACCTGCATGCGACTGGCAATTTCTTTATTACTGATTTTTTCTACTTCTGTGCCAATTTCGTAAATGCACTTGAGGTAATCTTCTTTGTTTGGTGTCATGCTTTCCTCTTTTCTTCGCTCACTTCTAGTATATCAAAAAAATCCTCAAAAACGCTAGTGGAGTAATGAGAATTGTCTCAAGCTCCAAAAGATGGTAGTATAGAAGCATAGAAAGGACGGCATCATGAACAGACGGGAATTAGCGAGACTAGGCTGGAGAGAAAATAGTTTAGCCTATCTAGAGAAGCACTTGCAGGGATTGAAAGATCCACAAGCCTACCAAGAACAATACCAGTCTGTCTTTTTCTTTGCCAGTCCTCTGTTTCAAAACATGTGGTTTCAAGAGATCAAGGATCTAACGGAAACTGCTGCTCAAGACTTGCTGAGGGGAGTCATGAAAATTCTTCTTATGCCAAGTGACTTGTCTGGAACTTGTGAAGAAACAGCTTTTCTTCTGAGTAGGATGGCTCCCGATTGTCCGCCAGGTTCCGACTTTTGGAAGGCTTTTTCACGCGTCGTGCAAATCGCTTTTAGAAAGGATCCCTTGGCAGATCAGTCGGGAGATCAGCTCTTGAAACGCCAGGTTCACCAGTTGCGCTACCTACTGTCAAGTTACCAAGCTCAGTGGATTCGGACGCATGAGGCCAGAGCTGGACAGACTGACGAGGAGGCCTTACAAGCTTACCTACAGGAGGCTAGAGCGGTCACGGTGGATGCTTATGCGGCTGCCCGCCTTCACAATAAGGTCTCCCTAGGGCCAGATGGTCACCTTCATTATCCATCAGAGGTCTCCCAACAAGTCAATTTCAAGGTCTTG
Source organism: Streptococcus caecimuris (assembly GCF_943193075.1). Lineage (NCBI taxonomy): Bacteria > Bacillati > Bacillota > Bacilli > Lactobacillales > Streptococcaceae > Streptococcus > Streptococcus caecimuris. The sequence goes on from NZ_CALPCT010000002.1 coordinate 14,973, forward strand.
TTAAATTTCCATACGGAGTATATTCTCGATCAAGCCGGGCGTTTTCTCAATGAAGTCGATCCAGTAGAAGTTTCTGAAAATGGCATTGTCAATGGGGCTAGTTTTAACTACGGGCTGGCTAGGGGACGGACCCATAAGGACTTAGATATTGATCCCGTCAAAGCTTGGGACCCAGCCTTTCGGAAGCAGGTCCTTTATCGTCAAGGTGTTCGCTATCTAGCCCCTAAAAATGATCGCAGTGTCGAAGGCTACTGGAGTCGAAAAGGGGTCTTTGCACAAGGAGGCAAGAGCTACAAGCAACAAGTGGCACAGCGCGTGCGGAGTTTCCTCAGAGGCATCCCTCGCTTACGCTGGCGTGTCCTCCTACAGAATGGACTCCATCGGATTTTATAGCAATGGAAAAGAGGTCACAGACCTCTTTTTTCATTTATCCAAGTGCTTTGACGGCTTCGATTGCAGCGTCGTAATTTGGTTCGCTGTTGATGTTGTCTAGGTATTCAACGTAAGTCACCTTATTATCTGCATCTAAGACCAAGACAGCGCGCGCAAGCAAGTGCCATTCATTGATCAAGAGGCCGTAAGCTTTTCCGAAAGAATGGTCGTAGTAGTCTGAGAGCATGATAGCATTGTCGAGCCCTTCAGCAGCGCACCATTTACCTTGAGCAAAAGGAAGGTCGACAGAGACCGTCAAGACGACAGTGTCTTCCAAGTCCGATAAGGTCTTGTTGAAGTGACGTGTTTGCATCGAACAGATCCCTGTGTCGATGGATGGGATGATGCTGAGGACTTTTTTCTTGCCAGCAAAATCAGCTAAAGATTTCTTCTCCAGAGCTGGAGTGATCAATGAAAAATCATGGGCCATTTCCCCTACTCGAAGTTGAGATCCGGTAAAGGTAACAGGGTTTCCTAAAAATGTTGCCATAAAAAGACTCCTTTTTTTGTTTTTATTGTACCGCAATACCGGAGGAGGGGCCACTGATTTGTTTAGAAATCTGAAGGGGCTACTGACTCAATCCTTCTGCGATCTTGTCTAAGTTCCACTTCATCATGCTGTAGTAGCTATCACCCTTTTCCCCTTCTTTGGCAATCGAGTCAGTAAAGATCTTTGCATAGATCGGGATATTGGTATCCTTAGACACAGTTTTCATAGGACGCTCATCGACACTGGATTCGACAAAGAGGGCCGGTACTTTGGTTTGACGCAATTTCTCTACCAGCGTTTTGATTTGGTCAGGTGTGCCTTCTTCTTCCGTATTGATTTCCCAGATATAGGCAGATGGGACGCCGTAAGCTTTGGAGAAGTATTTGAAGCAGCCTTCGCTGGTTACAATCATCTTCTTATCTTCTGGGATATTGTTGAATTTTTGTTTGGCTTCTTGGTCGAGCTTGTTGAGTTTTTCAGTATAGGCAGCTAGATTTTTTTCGTAGAAGTCCTTGTTTTTGGGATCTTTTGCGATCAATTGTTTGGCAATGTTTTTAGCGTAGAGGATCCCGTTTTCGAGATTGAGCCAAGCGTGAGGGTCTTCTTTTCCAGCTTGGTTTTGGCCTTCCAAGTAGATGACGTCGACTCCGTCGCTAGCTGCGAAATAGTCTTTGTTTTCAACTTTATTGGCATTTTTGACCAATTTAGTAAACCAAGCATTGCCCCCGGTTTCGAGGTTGATCCCGTTGTAGAAGATGAGGTCTGCTTGCGAAGTCTTTTTGACATCTTCTGGAAGCGGTTCGTACTCGTGAGGATCTTTGCCGACAGGAACGATACTGTGCAGATCGATCTTATCCTCAGCAATATTTTTAGTTATATCTGCAAGGATGGAGTTGGTGGTGACCACTTTCAATTTACCAGAAGCTCCAGAAGAAGAGCCTTTGCTACAGGCCAACAGACCAAATAAGAGCGCCACAAAGAGGGCGAGGATAGAAGCGGTTTTTTTCATGTGTTTCCCCTTTAATGAGATGAAAGAGCGTGCTTATTCTTTCTCTGCTTAGGAGCGATAAAGAAGCTGATGAGAAAGAAGACAGCAGAAGTGAGGACAATACAAGACCCGACGGCGATGTTTAAGCTATAGCCAATAAAGAGTCCCAGGATGGATGCAAGAGCACCTAATCCGGATGAAAGGAGCATCATGGACCAGAGACTATTGGTATAGAGATAGGCCGTCGCAGCGGGTGTGATGAGCATGGCGACGATGAGAATGGTTCCGACACTTTGCATAGCAGTAACAGAAACCAATGTCAAAAGCACCATAAGGAGGTAGTGGTAGACCTTGACCCGGACGCCCATGGATTGAGCCAAAACCGGATCAAATGAAGTGAGAAGCAAGGGGCGAAAAAGCAGGACAATCACCAGCAAGACCGCAGCACCAACACCGATGGTTATCCACATATCCCGGTCTTGGACGGCCAAGATATTCCCAAAGAGGATGTGGAAAAGGTCGGTGGAACTTTTAGCGACTCCAATCAGGATGACTCCTAAGGCGAGGAAAGAAGAAAAGGTAATCCCAATTGCAGTGTCGCTCTTGATGATGGAGTTGCTCTTGATATAGGTGATGAGGACAGAAGCTAAAAGACCAAAGACAATGGCGCCAATAAAGAAATTGATGCCCAGGATAAAGGAGAGAGCCACACCAGGAAGAACTGCGTGTGAGATAGCGTCTCCCATGAGAGACATGCCTCTTAAAATAATGAAGCATCCAACGGCTCCAGCGACAATCCCGATGGCGATGGCTGTGATCAGGGCATTCTGTAAGAAGTGGAATTGCTGTAATCCATCGATAAATTCTGTAATCATCCGACGCCACCTCCTATAAAGAGTTCATGCCCATAGGCTGCATGCAGATTTTCTTTGGTAAAGGTTTCCTCTGTTTTCCCAAATGCAATCAGTTTACGATGAAGGAGGAGGACCTGGTCGAAATAAGCTGGGACCTTGCTGAGGTCGTGATGGACGATCAGAATGGTCTTGCCTTCTTGTTTCAAGGTCTGGAGGGTCTGCATGATGATGTCTTCGCTGACAGAGTCAATCCCTGCGAAGGGCTCATCCAAAAAAATGACATCCGCTTCTTGGACCAAGCAGCGGGCGATCAGCACCCGTTGGAATTGCCCTCCTGAAAGCTGGCCGATCTGGCGATCCGCTAGATCAAGAAGATTGACAAGTTTCAAGGCATTTTCCACTTTTTGGAGATCTTCTTTGCTTTTTCTCTTGAAGATAGAAAGGTGGGGATAAAGACCCAGTGAGATGCACTCTCTCACCGTGATGGGAAAGTGGAAATCAATAGCGGATTTCTGTTCGACGTAGGCCACCCGTTGAAGAACTTGGCTGAGATCTTTTTGATCGAGCTGGACCTTTCCCGCATGAGGGAGAAGTCCTAGCATGGCCTTGATTAGGGTTGATTTTCCAGCCCCATTGGGGCCAAGAATGCCTAGGATGGTTGGACCCTGGATGGTGAGGGAAAGATCCTCCAAGGCCAGTGTTTGCTGGTAAGCAACACTGAGATGTTCAAATTGAATCATGATTTTGCTCCTTTACCATTAATATACATGAATAAAAAAATTAAGTCAAGTTAATTTTTGAAATAATTATACACGAATAAAAAGTTAAGTCAAGTTAATTTTTAAAATAATTCAACTTAAATCTCTTGAAATCATTGAAAAAAGTTCCTATTTTTGATAAGGTTATTACAAAAGAATGAAAGCGAGAAGATCATGGTACGTTTACAAGATGATTTTTATGATTACGTCAATGGGGCATGGGCTGAGACAGCTGTGATTCCTGATGACAAACCGTCAACTGGTGGTTTTATGGACTTAGATCGAGACATCGAAAACTTGATGTTGGATATCACTGGGAAATGGCAACGGGGAGAAGAGCTGCCTGAAGACAGCATTCTGCAAAACTTCGTCAAATACCACAAAATGGTGGCAGATTTTGATGCACGGGAAGCAGCTGGTGTCGCTCCAGCTATGCCCTTGATCAATGAAATCAAGGCTCTGACTTCTTTTGAAGACTATACCAGCAAGTTGGGTACCTATGAACTAGCTGGCAAACCAAATCTCATGCCATTTATGGTGTCACCAGACTATATGAATGCCCAAATGAATGTCTTGTGGGGAGAAGCGCCGGCTCATATCTTGCCAGATACGACCTACTATGAAGAAGGTAACGAAAAAGGCCCAGAATTACTGGCTATCTGGCGCCAAATGATGGAAAAACTTTTACCTAAATTTGAATTCTCAGAGGCAGAAATCAAAGATATCCTGGATAAGGTCATTGCGTCGGATGCAGAATTGGCCAAATATATCTTGTCAAATGAAGAAAGATCCGAGTACAACAAACTCTACCATCCTTATGAGTGGGCAGATTTCAAGGCCTTGGTTCCAGAATTGCCACTCGATACTTTCTTTACAGAAGTGATCGGACAAACACCAGATAAAATCATCGTTCCAGAAGAGCGTTTCTGGAAGGAATTCGCACCAACATTCTATTCAGCAGCCAACTGGGAAACCATTCATGCAAGATTGAAACTCGGTGCAGCCGTAGATTGGACTTTATTCTTGACCGAAGAAATCCGTGTCTTGGCTGGTGAATATAGTCGTACGATTGCAGGTATTCCAGAACCTCGTCCAAAAGAAAAGGCGGCCTTGTCATTAGCAGAAGTACCATATAGCCAAGCGCTTGGACTCTGGTATGCGGGTGAAAAATTCTCACCAGAAGCAAAAGCAGACGTAGAGCATAAAGTAGCAACCATGATTGAGGTCTACAAGGATCGTCTGGAAAAAGCAGACTGGCTCGCTCCTGAAACTCGCGAAAAAGCTATTGTCAAGCTCAATGTCATCACACCGCATATCGGCTACCCTGAAAAATTACCAGAAACATACGCCAAGAAGATCATCGACGAGAGCAAGACCTTGGTGGAAAATGCTCAAGCCCTTTACGAAATTTCCATTGCCCATACTTGGAGCAAGTGGAACCAACCAGTCGATCGGAGCGAATGGCATATGCCAGCTAATATGGTCAATGCCTACTATGATCCGCAACAAAACCAAATCGTCTTCCCAGCAGCGATTTTGCAAGCACCTTTCTATGACCTTCACCAATCGTCATCAGCTAACTACGGCGGAATCGGTGCAGTCATTGCCCATGAAATCTCCCACGCCTTTGACACCAATGGTGCTTCCTTTGATGAGAATGGTAGCTTGAAAGACTGGTGGAAGCCAGAAGATTACGAAGCCTTTACCGCTCGGACTCAAAAAGTCATCGATCAGTTTGAAGGACAAGACTCTTACGGTGCCAAGATCAACGGGAAATTGACCGTTTCTGAAAACGTAGCAGACCTCGGTGGTATCGCTGCAGCCCTTGAAGCCGCTAAGAAAGAGGAAGATTTCTCAGCAGAAGAATTCTTCACCAACTTTGCTCGCATCTGGCGCATGAAAGCTCGGACAGAGTACATGCAACTCCTCGCAAGTGTCGATGTCCACGCACCAGGAAAACTCCGCACCAATGTCCAATTACCAAACTTTGACGAATTCTTTGAAACCTTTGATGTCAAAGAAGGCGACGGCATGTGGCGCGCACCAGAAGATCGTGTGATCATTTGGTAAATCAAGATACTAAGCCCGTAAAAAAAGCGAGAAGAAAATAGGAGATTGACCATGTGGGCCATGCCCACCAGGCAATCTCTCTTTTTCTCGACGGTCGTAAAAAAATAAAAATCCCCAAAGCCAAGTTTCAATCTACTGAAACTAGTTTTGGGGATTTTTGAATGGATTAGAAATAACAGTGAATGTCATGATCTAAAAAAACTTGCTGGTAGTCATATAAATCTTCTGGATGCAGGGCTTTTATTCCTTCCATTTCATAGCGACGTCCTAAAAGCTTGTATTTGTTTTCTCCAAACTGGTGAAATGGGAGAAGTTGTACTTCATCGATGTTGAGAGAATTAAAAAGGGAAGCAAATTCTTCAGCATCAGTTAAAGAGTCATTGAAATTAGGAATGACTGGAATACGTAAAACGATTGTTTTGTTTTGAGCAAAGGCATAATGAATATTTTTAATAATCAGATGATTGTTGACTCCGACAACCTTCTTATGTTTAAGTGTATTGTAATGTTTAAGGTCTGTATAAATAAAATCAACATACTGAATGAGATCGACAAATTTCTCATGTTCAACAAAAGCTGTCGTTTCGATTGCAGTATGAAGTCCAACTTCTTTCGCAGCTTTTAAGATAGCTTTGGCAAATTCAAATTGAGCGAAGATTTCTCCACCAGACAGGGTAAGGCCACCACCAGATTCTTCGTAGAAGTCAACGTCTTTTAAGACATCATCTATGATCTCGGTAACTGTTTTTTCTTCTCCTGTGATGGTTTCCTTTTTAGTAACAGCATCCAACATTTTTTCAGGATTTGCACGCTGGGATTCAGGATTGGAGCACCATGGACAACGTAGGGGACATCCTTTTAAAAATACAGTAGTTCGGATTCCAGGGCCATCATGGATACTAAAGTGTTGGATATTAAAGATTATGCCGCGATTTTGTTCCATATTTTTGCTCTCCTATCAATCTAGTAAGTCCATTATACATTATTTAAGAAACTAATTCAATTACGAACGAAAGTTTATTTTGTTTTGAATTCACTCGAAAATTTGCTAAAATAGAGAAGAGGTAAAAACAATGCAACGTTTAGATGAAATATTGAAATTAGTATCGGAATTTGAAAAGATTGATGTTAATAGTTTGTCTGAGAAATTACAAGTCTCTAAAGTGACCATTCGAAAGGATTTGGACAAGCTAGAATCCAAAGGATTATTGCATAGAGAACACGGCTATGCTGTTTTAAATAGTGGAGATGATATCAATGTTCGACTGTCCTTTCAATATGATACCAAGAAAAGAATAGCCAGGGAAGCTGCTAAATTAATTAAGGATAACGACACGGTTTTGATTGAATCGGGCTCTACATGTGCCTTGCTAGCGGAAGAAATTTGCCAAACAAAAAAGAATGTCAAGATTGTGACAAATTCTTACTTTATTGCAGATTATATTCAGGAATATGATTCTTGTAAAATCATCCTACTTGGTGGTGAATTTCAAAAAGAATCGAGAGTGACTGTAGGTCCGCTTTTGAAAGAATTAATCCGTTCTTTTAGAGTTCCCTTTGCTTTTGTAGGGGTAGACGGATATGATGACGAACTTGGCTTTACTGGGAAAGATATGATGAGAAGTGAAGTTGTTCAAGCTATGTCCGATGTTTCTAAAGAAGTGATTGTCTTAACAGATTCAAGTAAATTTGGGAAATGTGGAACTGTCAGACGATTTGCACTTTCACAAGTTTCGAGAGTCATAACAGATAAGAATATATCTCAAGAAGCGAAAGAAAAACTTGAGGATTCACAAACAATTTTAACTTTAGTATAAGAAGGAGAAGCCAATTGAAAGATGAACGGAAAAAGTTACTTGCTAAATTAGCCTATCTATACTATGTTGAAGACAAAAGTCAATCGCAAATCGCAGCAGAAACTGGAATCTACCGTACAACTGTCAGCAGAATGCTAGCAGAGGCCAAGAAAGAGGGCGTAGTAAAAATTGAAATCGAAAACTTTGATACTCGCCTCTTCCATTTAGAAAATTATATCAAACAAAAATATGGCTTAAAAGCTATCGAGATTATACCGAATCTAGTTGATGAACCTCGAGAAAGCCTTGAAAAGCGACTGGCGCAAGCAAGTGCGGTCATGCTTCGTAATTTGATTGAAGATGGAATGACAGTCGGATTTTCATGGGGCAAGTCTCTCAGATTAATGGTAGAACAAGTTGGAACGAAGCGCTTGGATGGTGTACAGTTTTATCCCCTAGCTGGAGGTCCCAGTCATATTCATGCTCGCTACCATGTCAATACGCTGATCTACAGTATGGCGAGTAAATTTCATGGGGAATGTCATTTTATAAACGCGAGTGTCATTCAAGAAAATTCTGAGGTGACGGAAGGCATCTTATCTTCTAAGTATTTTGAGGATTTGAAAGCTAGTTGGCGTTGTTTGGATGTTGCGGCTGTAGGGATTGGTGGCTATGCAGATAGCAAGAATCCTCAGTGGTTTGATATGCTGACATCAAATGATTTTAAGAAATTGGAGTCAGAACATGCTGTAGGAGAAGTATGCTGTCGTTTCTTTGATCAAGAAGGTATCCCCGTTTATCCTGAATTACAGGAAAGAACAATATCTATCACATTGGAGGAATTGAGAGAGGTACCAAACACCATCTCTTTGGCCTACGGTGATCAGAAAGCAAAAGCACTTTTATCGGTTTTGAAAGCCAACTATATCAATCATTTAGTCACAGATGAAGCAACGATCTTAAAAGTCTTAGAATTAGATGGTGATCAGCAATTTACTAAAAAATAGGACAGCAGGAATGCAGTCCTTATTTTTTTGAGTTGAATAGCACAAATGTGCAAAAAACAAAAACAATAATCAAATGTTGTGATTTTTATTGACCGGCAAAAATATAAATGGTATATTGACAATAGAAAAAGCGCTTTCAGTAGATTGATAAAGGAGTGTAGTGCACATGGAAATAATTGTTGCAGACCAAATTATTATGGGATTGATTTTAAATGCGGGTGATGCTAAACAGCATATTTACCAAGCTTTATCATATGCTAAGGAGGGCGATTTTACATCTTCTGAAGACGAAATTGCGAAAGCAGATGCAGCATTGCTAGAAGCGCATAACTTGCAAACACAATTTTTAGCCCAGGAAGCAGGTGGGACAAAGACAGAGATTACAGCTTTGTTTGTGCACTCACAAGATCACTTAATGACTTCAATCACAGAGATTAACTTGATCAAAGAAATGATTGACTTACGTAAAGAACTTTCAGCGAAACAATAAGGAGGAAAAGAAGATGAAAATTGGATTGTTTTGTGCAGCAGGATTTTCAACAGGAATGTTGGTAAATAATATGAAGGTGGCGGCTAAGGAATTAGGGATTGATGCTGAAATCGATGCCTATTCTCAAGCGAAATTAGCAGATTTTGCTCCTGAAATCGATGTCGCTTTGTTGGGCCCTCAAGTAGCTTATACTTTGGATAAATCAAAAGCGATTTGTGAGGCAAACCATATTCCTATTGCTGTCATCCCTATGGCAGATTATGGGATGTTGGATGGTAAGAAAGTACTAAATCTAGCTCTAGAATTGCTAGGAGAAAAATAAGGAGGCTTCCCATGTCTAATTTTAATTCTCAGAAAATTATCGCTCCAATCATGCGGTTTGTAAACTTGAAAGGAATTATTGCTCTTAAAGATGGGATGTTAGCGATCCTTCCATTAACGGTAGTTGGTAGTTTGTTCCTGATTATTGGGCAATTACCATTTGAAGGCCTTAATCAGGCTATTGCTAGTGTATTTGGCGATACGTGGACAGAGCCATTTATGCAGGTTTATTCAGGAACATTCGCCATCATGGGCTTAATTTCGTGCTTCTCCATTGGTTATTCATATGCTAAAAACAGTGGAGTAGAACCCTTGCCAGCAGGAGTTTTGTCCCTATCTTCATACTTTATCTTGTTAAAATCTTCTTATGTACCAGCTAAGGGAGAACCAATTGGTGATGCCATTGCAAAAGTATGGTTTGGTGGTCAAGGGATTATCGGGGCTATTATTATAGGTCTGGTAGTTGGTGCGATTTATACTGTGTTTATCCAAAGACACATTGTTATTAAAATGCCAGAACAAGTACCTCAAGCCATTGCCAAACAATTTGAAGCGATGATTCCTGCTTTCGTGATTTTCTTACTATCAATGATTGTCTATATCGTATCAAAAGTAGTGACAAGTGGCGGTACTTTCATTGAAATGATCTATGATGTCATTCAGGTTCCTCTACAAGGTCTAACAGGATCACTTTACGGAGCGATTGGAATTGCCTTCTTTATTTCGTTCTTGTGGTGGTTTGGTGTGCACGGACAATCAGTTGTCAATGGTGTAGTAACAGCCTTACTACTTTCTAACCTGGATGCCAATAAATCAATGTTGGCAGCTGGGAAGCTATCCGTTGAAAATGGTGCTCACATTGTAACTCAACAATTCCTAGATAGTTTCCTTATTTTGTCTGGATCAGGTATAACCTTTGGTTTGGTTGTTGCTATGTTATTTGCTGCTAAGTCAAAACAATATAAGGCACTTGGGAAAGTTGCAGCTTTTCCTGCAATCTTCAATGTTAATGAACCCGTCGTATTTGGCTTCCCAATTGTAATGAACCCAGTGATGTTCCTTCCATTTATTATCGTTCCAATTTTAGCAGCGATAATTGTTTATACTTCAATTGCTATTGGGTTCATGCATCCATTCTCAGGTGTGACCCTTCCTTGGAGTACACCAGCCATTATTTCTGGATTTATGGTTGGAGGTTGGCAAGGTGCTTTCGTTCAAGTGCTGGTTCTCGCAACCTCGACTGTCGTATATTTCCCATTCTTCAAATTCCAAGATAATCTTGCCTATAACAACGAATTACAAGCTGAAAAATAGTGCGTTTATTAGGAGTGCACAGATGTGCGACTAGAATAGAATTTATAGGTATTATCCATAATTCATTGAAATTCGTAAAATTTAATGCTACTATAGTTACGAAAGAAAACAAAATAATTTCAAAAGAAAGGTTTTGAAAAAATGAAACAAGTAGAAGTAGCAAGTACAAGCATTAAAACAGAATATTTTGGAAGCCTCACTGAACGCATGAATAAGTATCGTGAAGATGTCTTAAACAAGAAGCCTTATATCGACGCTGAACGTGCCGTTCTTGCAACTAAGGCATATGATCGTTATAAGGAACAACCAAATGTTCTTAAACGTGCCTATATGTTGAAAGAGATTCTTGAAAATATGACAATCTATATTGAGGATGAATCCATGATTGCTGGAAACCAAGCATCCTCTAATAAAGATGCTCCGATCTTCCCAGAATATACTTTAGAGTTCGTTCTGAAGGAATTGGATCTTTTTGAAAAGCGGGATGGTGACGTCTTCTATATTACGGAAGAAACGAAAGAGCAGCTCCGTAGTATCGCACCGTTCTGGGAAAATAATAACTTACGTGCAAGAGCTGGAGCTCTTCTACCTGAAGAAGTATCTGTCTATATGGAAACAGGATTCTTCGGTATGGAAGGGAAGATGAATTCAGGAGATGCCCACTTAGCAGTCAATTATCAAAAATTATTGCAATATGGCTTGAAAGGTTTTGAAGAAAGAGCCCGCCAAGCTAAAGCAGCCCTAGATCTAACGGATCCAGCTAGCATTGATAAGTACCATTTTTACGATTCTATCTTTATCGTAGTTGATGCTGTTAAGACCTATGCTCAACGATTTGTTGAACTTGCTAAACAACTTGCTGAGACAGCAACTCCTGAACGTAAGAAGGAATTGCTTGAAATTGCAGAGATTTGCTCAAAAGTTCCATACGAGCCTGCAAGTACATTTGCAGAGGCTGTTCAGTCTGTTTGGTTTATCCAATGTATTCTTCAGATTGAATCAAATGGACACTCACTTTCATATGGCCGTTTTGACCAATATATGTATCCATACGTTAAAGCTGATTTGGAAAGTGGACGGGAAACTGAAGAGAGTATTGTTGAACGCTTGACCAACCTTTGGATTAAGACTATTACAATTAACAAAGTACGTAGTCAAGCACATACCTTCTCATCTGCAGGTAGTCCGCTTTATCAAAATGTTACGATTGGTGGTCAAACGCGTGATAAGAAAAACGCTGTTAACCCATTGTCTTATTTAGTGTTGAAGTCTGTTGCTCAAACTCACCTTCCTCAACCAAACTTAACTGTTCGTTACCATGCTGGTTTGGATGCCCGCTTCATGAACGAATGTATTGAAGTTATGAAGCTCGGATTCGGTATGCCTGCTTTCAATAATGATGAGATCATTATTCCATCCTTTATTTCAAAAGGCGTGCTTGAAGAAGATGCTTATGATTACAGTGCAATTGGTTGTGTAGAAACAGCTGTTCCAGGTAAGTGGGGATATCGCTGTACAGGTATGAGTTATATGAACTTCCCTAAAGTTTTGCTCATTACGATGAATGACGGAATCGATCCTGCTTCTGGCAAGCGCTTTGCACCAAGCTTTGGTCATTTTAAAGACATGAAGAGCTTCGATGAATTGCAAACAGCATGGGACAAGACCTTACGCCACTTAACCCGCATGAGTGTGATCGTAGAAAACTCTATCGACCTATCTCTTGAAAGAGAAGTGCCAGATATCCTCTGTTCAGCTTTGACAGATGACTGTATTGGACGTGGAAAACACCTAAAAGAAGGTGGGGCTGTCTACGATTATATTTCTGGTTTACAAGTGGGTATTGCAAACTTATCCGATTCGCTTGCAGCGATCAAGAAACTGGTATTTGAAGAAGGGCGCTTAACACCACAAGAACTATGGCATGCTCTGGAAACCGATTACGAGGGCGAACGTGGAAAAGAAATCCAAGAGATGCTTATCCATGATGCACCGAAGTATGGAAACGATGATGACTATGCAGACAGCTTAGTTCGAGAAGCATACGATATTTATGTGGATGAAATTGCTAAATATCCAAATACTCGCTATGGACGTGGGCCAATCGGTGGTATCCGTTACTCAGGTACATCTTCTATTTCAGCCAATGTAGGACAAGGTCGTGGAACATTAGCTACTCCGGACGGTCGTAATGCTGGAACTCCACTAGCAGAAGGATGCTCTCCATCCCACAATATGGACCAACATGGCCCAACATCTGTTCTAAAATCAGTTTCTAAATTGCCAACAGATGAAATAGTTGGTGGTGTTTTACTGAACCAAAAAGTAAACCCACAAACTTTAGCCAAAGAAGAAGATAAATTAAAACTTATTGCTTTACTCCGTACGTTCTTTAATCGTCTACATGGATACCATATTCAATATAATGTGGTTTCTAGAGAAACGTTATTAGATGCTCAAAAACATCCGGAAAAACACCGTGACTTAATTGTACGTGTTGCAGGCTACTCAGCTTTCTTCAATGTACTATCAAGAGCTACACAAGATGATATTATTGGACGGACAGAGCATACTCTATAGTAAAGAGGTATGTATATGGAATTTATGCTTGATACTTTAAATATAAATGAAATAAAAAAATGGGCTCGAGTGTTACCTCTTGCTGGGGTAACCTCTAACCCAACAATTGCCAAAAAAGAAGGAGAAATCGATTTCTTTAAACGGATTCATGAGGTTCGGGAGATCATTGGTGAAGCTCCTTCTATCCATGTGCAAGTTGTTGCGAAAGATTATGACGGTATTTTAAAAGATGCTGCGAAAATTCGACAAGAATGTGGCGGAAATGTTTTTATTAAAGTTCCGGTTACTCCTGAGGGGTTGGCAGCTATCAAAACATTAAAATCAGAAGGTTATAAAATTACTGCAACCGCAATTTATACTGTATTTCAAGGTCTTTTGGCTATTGAAGCAGGCGCAGATTACCTTGCTCCCTATTATAATCGAATGGAGAACTTGAATATTGATTCAGCACAGGTAATAGCACAATTGGCAGATTCAATCGAAAAAAATCAATCATCAAGCAAAATTCTAGCAGCATCCTTTAAGAATGTCGGTCAAGTCAATCGAGCATTCAAAGAAGGGGCACAAGCCATCACTGCTGGGGCTGATGTCTTTGAAGCGGCTTTTGGAATGCCGTCAATTGAAAAAGCGGTGAATGATTTTGCAAATGATTGGTCAGCTATTCATCATCAGAATATAATTTGATAAAGGAGGAGTATATGAGAAATTTTGCAAGTCCGTCACGTTACATTCAAGGGGAAAATGCCTTATTTGAAAATGCAAAACCTATTTTAGAACTGGGGAGTCATCCTGTATTACTATGCGACTCAGTAGTCTATGAAATCGTAGGAGAACGATTTGAAAAATATCTCCTTCGGTATGGATTTACAGTCTTGCCAGTCTTCTTTAATGGAGAAGCTTCTGATAACGAAATCAATCGTGTGGTTAGTTTGGCAGAAGAAAATGGCTGTGATTTGGTCATTGGACTTGGTGGAGGAAAGACCATCGATAGTGCGAAAGCTATTGCCGATCTTTTAAAATCACCAGTTGTGATTGCCCCTACCATTGCCTCTACAGATGCTCCCGTTTCCGCTTTGTCAGTTATCTACACGGATGAAGGTGCCTTTGCTCGCTATATTTTCTATTCTAAAAACCCAGAATTGGTCTTGGTGGATAGCAAAGTCATCTCTCAAGCACCAAAACGTTTGCTCGCTTCTGGAATCGCAGATGGATTAGCGACTTGGGTCGAAGCGCGTGCGGTAATGCAAGCCAATGGAAAAACCATGTTGGGTCAACGACAAACCTTAGCGGGTGTCGCCATTGCACAACGTTGTGAAGAAACCTTATTTGCTGATGGACTCCAAGCCATGGCTGCTTGTGAAGCCAAAGTCGTAACCCCTGCTCTTGAAAACATCATTGAAGCCAATACCCTTCTTAGTGGTATTGGGTTTGAAAGTGGTGGGTTAGCAGCTGCCCATGCCATCCATAATGGCTTTACAGCCCTTACTGGGGACATCCACCATTTGACTCACGGTGAAAAAGTAGCCTACGGAACGTTAGTTCAATTGTTCTTAGAAAACCGTCCTAAGGAAGAATTGAATAAATACATTCGTTTCTATCAACAAATCGGTATGCCAACCACTCTGAAAGAAATGCATCTTGAAACTGCAAGTTATGAAGATCTTCTCAAAGTTGGTCAACAAGCCACCATCGAAGGAGAAACCATCCATCAAATGCCATTTGAAGTGAAGGCTTCTGATATTGCCCAAGCCATCGTAGCAGTAGATGCCTATGTTCAAGGTTTAGACTAAATCAATATCTGTCATTCACAGATAATGTAGACAAACTGATTTTTTACATCAAACAAACTAATGGATGCCTAAAAAATTAAAATTAGATACTTTTTAAGGCTCATTAAAAAATACTTAGGAACTTTCCGCCGTGAGAAAAGTGCCTGAAAACAATTGTTTCAGGCACTCGGGAGTTTTGAGACCTTAGGCTCAAAACTAAGTCATGGAACTTCTTCGAAGTTCGCTGACGTCCGTACTCACCTAAGGAAAGTTCCTAAGATGGCTTTGTCGACAAACCAAGAACTCCCATACCTTATGGTAATGGGAGTTCTTTTTCTATTTTCTTCTTTTTGGATCGGTTTGTTTAAAGATCAGGTATAAAATTCCGGCAGGCAGGAAGCAGAAGAGCCACATGACATCGAGTCCCTTGCTTTTACTGCTAGAGGTCGTTGCTTTAGACTCACTTACAGCCACTCCCGGTTTAATGCTTGGAGATACCTGTTGCAAGCCGTTCTGAACAACTAGGCGGTTGTCTTCTAGTTTAAGGGCTGGCTTCGTCCCCTTCTTAACGGTCGCATAGAAGTCTTGCTTCAAGTGAATGGTCTTCCCGTCGATGGTATGATCGCCTGCAGAAAGGATTTTTTTATACTGGTAGTCTGCGAACATTTTCTCAGCCAAGGTATTCCCGATTTGATTGCGGTAACTTTCGGCGATCTCGACATCGTAGTTTCCAACCCCCAAAATGACTTCGATAATCCGCTGTTTACCCCGCTTGGTTGTCGCGGTGTAGTTGTAGTCAGCAGTCGGGCTGGATCCAGTTTTGAGTCCATCTGTTCCTTTAAGGGCGAATTTTCCACCTTCGAGGGAAGTATTGTAGTTATCGTAGCTTTGCTCGTAGGGGGTTCCTTCCATGATCGTAGTGTGAGCTTGCTTGGTGTATTCCAACATTTCTGGCAGGTCGTTTACGATGTGATAAGCCAGAATAGACATGTCCCGCGCTGTGATTTCGTTATTCGCATTGACATCGTAGCGCTGAGGATTGTAGTAGCCCTGAAGGACCGAGATCATCGCCCCATTTGGATTGTGCCATTTGGTATGGCTCATCCCCATTTCTTGCGCGTACTGATTCATTAAGTCCAAAAACTTATCGGGATCATTGTCAGTAACGGCGTTGGCCAGCATAATCACGGCCGCACTGGAAGATGGAACAAAGAGCATCTTGATCAATTCAGATACTTTGTAGTCAACACCAGCTACAATAGGTGAGTTACTTAACAGATTGTTTTCCGAGATGGCTTGGTCTGCCTCTGTTGCTGTAACCACGGTATCATATTTGATCTTGCCTTCTTTGAGGGTCCGAAAGACTACATAGGCACTCATGAGTTTGGCCATGCTTCCTGAGTCCCGGACCGTGTCGATATTGTCTCCGTACAATATAGCTCCAGTATTGGCGTCGATGACGATGTCAGCCTTAGGCTTGTAAAAATCATCCAATACCAGTCCAGCATCAGCTGCGATTTTCATGACATCTTCTTGCTGGTAGATGTCGTCCGCAAAGGCAGTGGAAATAGGGCCTAATGTCAAGACTCCTACAAGGAGGGACAAGAGGCTGTGTTTTAGTCGTTTGTATAAATGTCTCACATAATTCATAGATTCCATTATATCATACAGGCCAGAGATTCAACTTGAAAAAATTCTAGAAAAAGTAGAAATTGAAAAAATAAAGAAAAAATAGAATAATTTCGCAGTAAAAGCGTTTACATTTCCCTAGAAAGTGCTATAATTTAAATTGAGTATAACATTTTTTACAATGAGGTGATTTATATGAACAAAGGGAAGGTACTCTTAGCTACCAGCGCTCTGCTTTTATCAGCTGGTGTACTGGCAGCCTGCTCAGGAGGGAAATCTAGTAGCTCTGGTGGTCAGACATTTAGCTATGTCTATACCCAGGATCCGGATACCTTAGACTACTCGATTTCCAATAAAAAATCGACTTCCGAGTTTACAGGAAATGCGATAGATGGCTTGTTGGAAGTGGACAAGTACGGGAACTTGATCCCATCGCTTGCTAAAGACTGGACTGTTTCCAAGGATGGCTTGACCTATACTTATAAACTCCGTAAAGGGGTCAAATGGATGACTTCTGAAGGGGAAGAATATGGAGAAGTCAAAGCCCAAGACTTTGTCACAGGCCTCAAACACGCGGCAGACAAGAAATCACAAGCGATTTACTTGGTCCAAAAATCTGTCAAAGGCTTGGATGATTATGTTTCAGGGAAGACATCTGATTTCTCAACTGTTGGAGTAAAGGCTATTGATGATTATACCGTTCAATATACCTTGAGCCAACCGGAAAGTTTCTGGAATTCTAAGACTACGATGGGGATCTTGATGCCGGTTAACGAAGAATTCCTGAAATCTAAAGGAGATGACTATGGTCAAGGAACTTCTCCATCTAGTATCCTCTACTGCGGTCCTTATTTGATCAAGTCCATCACTTCTAAATCTTCTGCGACCTTGGAAAAGAACCCAACATATTGGGATGCGGATAATGTCAAGATCAGTAAAGTCAAGTTGACCTATTATGATGGACAAGATTCAGAATCCTTGATCCGTGGATTTGATAAAGGCGACTATACGGTTGCCCGTGTCTTCCCAAGTGGCTCTAACTATAAGAGTGTAGAGAAGAAGCACAAAGACGATATCGTCTTTAGTGACCAAGGTTCCTCAACCTACAACCTTTCCTTCAACATTGACCGTCAGTCTTATGAAATTACAGCCAAGACCACAGATGCTCAAAAGACTTCAACTAAGAAAGCAATTTTAAATAAAGACTTCCGTCAAGCCATTATGTTTGCCTTCAACCGTAAGGCATATGTAGCTCAGGCGAACGGGGAAGCTGCTGCCAATAAGGTCATCCGTAATACCTTTACGCCACCAAACTTTGTCCAAATCAATGGCCAACAATTTGGGGATGCAGTAGAAAAAGACTTGGAAGCTTATGGGGATGAATGGAAAGGGGTCTCTGTCGCAGATGGAAAAGATACCCTCTACAATCCAACCAAGGCCAAAGAAGAGTTTGCCAAAGCTAAGGCAGATTTGCAGGCTCAAGGAGTTGAATTCCCAATTCATTTGGACCTTCCAACTTCTTCAACTTATACAGAAGGAATCAAACAAGCCCAATCCTTCAAACAGTCGATCGAGTCAACTTTAGGAGCAGAAAATATTGTTATTGATCTGAAAATGATCTCAGATGATGACCTGCAACGGGTTACCTACTTTGCTGAAAATGCATCGCAACAAGACTGGGATTTGAACAATAACTTGGGTTGGGGACCAGACTATACGGACCCATCTTCTTACATTGATATCACTAGTGGTAAATCTGGCGAAAATGCCAATGCCTACTTTGGATTCGATGCTGGTACGGATAATGCGGCCGCAAAAGCAGCTGGTTTTGATGAATACGATCAATTGATCGAAGATGCGCACAATGAAACCAAAGATGTGAACAAGCGTTACGAAAAATATGCTGCCGCTCAAGCTTGGTTGACCGATAGTGCACTCTTGATTCCGATCCATTCAGATGGAGCTTCTCCAGGTGTTCGTAAGACTGTACCATACTCCGCAGCCTTTGCTTGGACAGGCCACAAGGGTCAATCCTTCAACTATAAGTATTTAGAAGTTCAAGACAAGGTCGTATCGGCTAAAGACTACGACAAAGTGCGTGATCAATGGAAGAAAGAAAAAGAAAAATCCAATAAAAAAGCGCAAGAAGAACTTGAAAAGCATGTGAAATAGACTTTTCTTGAAGAAAACAGGAGAGACAGGTCCCGTATGGGACCTGTCTTTTTCTTTGTCTGAACCTTTAAAAATCGCCTAAAAATGGTATAATAGGAGCATCACGAAAATTGGAGAGACGCTATGAGTTTTTACAATCATAAAGAAATCGAGCCTAAGTGGCAAAAATACTGGGCTGACCATCACACTTTTAAGACAGGAACAGACGCTTCAAAACCTAAGTTTTATGCTTTGGACATGTTCCCTTACCCATCTGGAGCGGGTCTTCACGTAGGACACCCAGAAGGCTACACAGCGACTGATATCCTTAGCCGTTTCAAACGTGCCCAAGGTTACAATGTCCTTCACCCAATGGGATGGGATGCTTTTGGTTTGCCTGCAGAGCAATACGCTATGGATACAGGGAATGACCCAGCGGAATTCACAGCGGAAAACATCGCCAACTTCAAACGCCAAATCAATGCGCTTGGCTTCTCTTATGACTGGGACCGTGAAGTCAATACGACAGATCCGAACTACTACAAGTGGACGCAATGGATCTTCACCAAGCTTTACGAAAAAGGTTTAGCCTATGAAGCGGAAGTGCCAGTAAACTGGGTTGAGGAACTAGGAACAGCTATCGCCAACGAAGAAGTTCTTCCTGATGGAACCTCTGAGCGTGGGGGCTATCCAGTTGTCCGCAAACCAATGCGCCAATGGATGCTCAAAATCACTGCCTATGCGGAGCGCTTGCTGGCTGACTTGGATGACCTTGACTGGCCAGAGTCTATCAAGGACATGCAACGCAACTGGATTGGGAAATCAACTGGTGCCAATGTCACCTTCAAAGTAAAAGGAACAGACAAGGAATTCACCGTCTTTACGACACGTCCAGATACTCTTTTCGGTGCGACCTTCACTGTCTTAGCTCCTGAGCATGACTTGGTTGACGCTATTACAAGCCCAGAGCAGGCTCAAGCTGTGGCTGACTACAAACACCAAGCTAGTCTTAAATCAGACTTAGCTCGTACAGACCTTGCTAAGGAAAAAACAGGGGTTTGGACTGGTGCTTATGCGATCAACCCTGTCAATGGCAAAGAAATTCCAATCTGGATTGCCGACTATGTTCTTGCTAGCTACGGTACAGGTGCTGTTATGGCCGTACCTGCCCACGATGAGCGTGACTGGGAATTTGCTAAACAGTTTGGTCTTCCAATCGTAGAAGTCTTGGAAGGTGGAAACGTTGAAGAGGCTGCTTACACAGAAGATGGCCTTCACGTCAACTCTGACTTCTTGAACGGTCTCAACAAAGAAGAAGCGATTGCTAAAATCGTGTCTTGGCTAGAAGAAAAAGGCTTTGGTCAAGAAAAGGTTACCTACCGTCTCCGCGACTGGCTCTTTAGCCGTCAACGTTACTGGGGTGAACCAATCCCAATCATTCATTGGGAAGATGGAACTTCAACAGCTGTTCCAGAAAGTGAATTGCCACTTGTACTGCCAGTCACCAAGGACATCCGCCCTTCAGGTACTGGTGAAAGCCCACTAGCTAACTTGACAGACTGGCTGGAAGTGACTCGTGAAGATGGGGTCAAAGGTCGTCGTGAAACCAATACGATGCCACAATGGGCCGGTTCAAGCTGGTACTACCTCCGCTATATCGACCCACATAACACAGAGAAATTAGCTGATGAGGACCTCCTCAAACAATGGTTGCCAGTCGATATCTATGTGGGTGGTGCAGAACATGCCGTACTTCACTTGCTTTACGCTCGTTTCTGGCATAAATTCCTCTATGACCTTGGTGTTGTACCGACTAAAGAGCCATTCCAAAAACTCTTTAACCAAGGAATGATCTTGGGAACCAGCTACCGTGACCACCGTGGTGCTCTTGTAGCGACTGACAAGGTTGAAAAACGTGACGGTTCCTTCTTCCATGTGGAAACAGGGGAAGAATTGGAACAAGCACCAGCTAAGATGTCTAAATCCCTCAAGAACGTGGTGAACCCAGACGATGTGGTGGAACAATACGGTGCCGATACCCTTCGTGTCTATGAAATGTTCATGGGACCACTCGATGCCTCCATCGCTTGGTCTGAAGAAGGTCTGGAAGGAAGCCGTAAATTCCTCGACCGTGTGTACCGTTTGATTACAAGTAAAGAAATCGTTGCGGAAAACAATGGTGCTCTTGACAAGGTTTATAACGAAACCGTTAAAGCTGTCACAGAGCAAATCGAGTCCATGAAATTCAACACAGCCATTGCCCAGCTCATGGTCTTTGTCAACGCGGCGAACAAGGAAAACAAACTCTATGTAGACTACGCCAAAGGCTTTATCCAATTGATTGCCCCATTTGCGCCTCACTTAGCAGAAGAACTCTGGCAAACAGTCGCAGCAACCGGTGAGTCTATCTCTTATGTGGCTTGGCCAACATGGGACGAAAGCAAATTGATTGAAGATGAAATTGAAATTGTCGTTCAAATCAAAGGAAAAGTCCGTGCTAAACTCATGGTCGCAAAAGACCTGTCACGCGAAGAATTGCAAGAAGTCGCTCTGGCTGGCGAAAAAGTCAAAGCAGAGATTGATGGCAAAGAAATCGTGAAGGTGATTAGTGTCCCTAATAAGCTTGTTAATATTGTTGTGAAATAAAAAATGAATCCTCCAGAGCTAAATTCTGGGGGATTTTTGAATTCATTTAGAGAATGAACAAAATAATTTACATAATTTCATAGAGATAAATCACTATTTAAAGAAATTTTTAGTTTTATCCCTCAAAATGCTTTTTTTTGAGCAAATACATTATAATTATATCAAAGAAAAAGTTTAAAGGAGATTTCTTATGTCTAAGAAAATCAAGGATGAAAACGGGAACGTTTATGTGAAAAAAACACCTTTCTACAAGAAATGGTGGTTTATTTTGCTTGTAGTGTTAATTGCTTATGGTGCTGTAACGAAGGGTGGAGGTTCAATAACTTCAAAAAATTCAACAGGTAACTCAACGACAACACAAACGACCAGTTCCACTGAGCAAGCAACTAATGATAAAAATGGGAAAACAGCAGTATCTGAAGAGAGTAAGTCTGCCGAGAAGAAATCTGTAGCACAAGCGATTCCCAAAATTGGTGAAGTTACTAAAGTGGGGGATGTTGAATATATTGTAAATTCTAAGTCTATTTCTCAAAATGTTGGAGGAGAGTACGGAAAGACAGCAAATGGTAGCTACTTGATTTTGAATGTAACAGTAAAAAATTCAGGAAAGAAATCAATTACTGTTACGAACGATTTCTTTAAACTGCTAAAAGGTGATACGGAGTATGAAACCGATAGTGTAGCTGGTATGTATGCTAATGAGGAAGGAAAATTCTTTCTTTCAGAGTTAAATCCGGAAAACAGCATCACTGGTAATGTGGTTTTCGACCTTAATGCGGAAACTGCTAATGCATCCGGACTTGTATTACAAGTACAAACCGGTGTTTGGGGAACACAAAAAGGAAAAATAAACTTGGATTGATAAGTTGTTTATGTATAGATATTACGCTTGTCTCTCTCATCAAAAAAACTTCGGTAAAAAAATTTACCGAGGCTTTTTAACATGTAGTGAAGGATTGTTGAATGGCCGGGTCATTTTCCCAATCGGCTCGATCGTAGCTGCCTGTGATGGTGTGTTCTTCAGAAAAGAGGAGGACCCGTTCGACAATCGGTGCGATTTGTTCGAAATGGTGGGAGGAAATCACAATTGTTTTTCCAGCTGTTTTTAGTTCTTGCAGCAAGGTGACAATCAGCTTCTGGTATTTTGGCGAGAGGCCGTTAAAAGGCTCGTCAAATAGCAAGAGACTAGGATTCATGGTGAGGACACTGGCGATAGCGACTAGCTTCTTTTCGCCACCAGAAAGATGGTAGGGAATGCGATCTCTCAGGTGTTCAATCTCTAAAAGACCGAGCGTATCCTTGACGCGTTGTTGGACTTCGGTTTCGGCTAAACCTAATTGGCGTGGCCCAAAAGCCAGTTCATCATAGACACTTGTATTGAACAATTGGGTATCGCTGTTCTGAAAAATGAGTCCAACCTGCTGGAAGAGTTGCCCAGCACGATGGGGATCTTTCAAGAAGTCTTGGTCAATGGTCCAGTCCTTGAAGTGGTACTGACCAGAAGAGAGGGGCAAGAGTCCAACCAGAATTTTAAAAAGGGTAGATTTTCCCGCTCCGTTTGGACCCATCAGGCCAACGGTTTCCCCCTTTTGGATCTGGAGTTGAATATCATGGATTCCAGTCTCCTCGGTGTAGTGGTAATTTCCATCTTGAATGCGAATCATATACTTTCCTTTCTAGCCAAGTAAGATCGTGAAGGTCGTGAGAACTGCCAATTCCAATAGGAAAAAGACGTCTTCCTTCTTCCAGTGGAAGGCTTCTTTGCGCTTTGTATCCATGCCGTAGCCTCGAAGAATCATCGCTTCGTACACTTCTTTTGTATGGTTTTTTGTGGATAGGTACAAGAGACCAAGGAGGGAGCCAAAGAGATTGAGATTCACCTTTTGCCCAACTGTTCTCAGCTGGACGCATTCGATCTGTTGTTGCAAGTGTTTCCCTAAGATATAGCCATATTTGAGTGTGATATCAATGGTTTGCACAAAGGTTTTTGGAACACGTAACTGACGAAGGGCCTCGACCAGTTGCACACTTGTCGTTGTGGCTAGAAAGAGGGAAATATTGAGGACAATCATCCCTGCACGTAGCAAAAAGAGCCCTCCATTTTGAAATCCTTGAAATAAGATGCTAGGTAATATCACAATTGTGGAAATCAGCAGCACCTTGAACAGGACCTTAAAGAGGTGGAGTAGGACCTCTCCAGGAAGCATGGCAATGTGCATTAACAAAAGGATACCAATCAACCACAGTTGGATGGGATGGTGGGCAGTCGTAATGAGAATGGCTAGAATTAAAAAGGAAACGAGTCGCATCCAAGACGAAGTTTTGGCCTTGAATGCGGGCGTCGTTTGTTTCATTTTGCCAAGAAAGTGGCGCAATGTTTGAAGATTCATTTGTAAATAGTGATGGCTTTTGGATGCTTCAAGAGTTGCTTGCTCTTGATGAAGCCAGTCAGGGAGTTTACGCATGAGAAGTTTTTTCTCCGTTCATTGATCGAATGATTTTACTGATGATATAGAAGATAAGGACGGCTGTCACGGCTGAGAGAATATAGCCGATCGCAATTTTAGTTCCAGGAATGGTGTAATCACTAAACAAGGCATCAAATGAGAATCCATTTTTGATCCCTGTTGGAACTTTGCCATGAAGCAGGCTACCCAATTCTTCAGCAGACCATTCACCAAAGGCTGTCCCATCTGCGAGAAGTCCAAGTGGGCTGAGGACGATCAAAGCAAGGAGCACCCAGCGAATTTTTTTAACGAATGAAGTTGTATTGACTGAACTTGGTGTGTACAACTCTGTAGGAGCGACTTGTTTGACAAAACGGTAAATCACAAAGGTGAAGAAGGCTTCGACCCAACCTGCTACAAGGAGGTGAGCTCCCAACATGGCAGGTACGGTAATACTCAATCCATAAGGGTTATAGAGCGGCTGACCAGCTTCTGAAGCGATGAGTGGTTGCAATCCCAATTCAACACCAGCTAAGAAGGCTGCAGCATTGATCGAAAGATAAGAGCCGACAATGACGCCAAGCGTTTCCTGATGGTGCTTGCGGAACAAGCTATAAATAGCATAACCAACGAAAGGCATCACAATGGCCATGTTGAAAATATTGGCCCCAAGAGCGAGAATACCTCCATCCCCAAATAAGAAGGCCTGTAGCAGTAAGGCGACTGTCAGCGCCAGAGAGGCTGCATAGGGACCTATGAGAATGGCAAGAAGGGTTCCTCCGACAGCGTGAGCGGTCGTTCCGCCAGGGACAGGAACATTAAACATCATTAATAAGAAGGACAAAGAAGCAGCGATCCCAAGCATCGGAGCCAGCTCTTTATTTTCTTTTAATTGCACCTTGACTTTTTTGACAGATAAGACAATAACAGGTGCAGCAGCAACCGCTAAAACCGCACAACTTGCAGGACTAAGGTAATTATCTGGTATATGCATAACAAATTCTCCGTTAGTATGAATTATTTTCGTTAACAGATTACCACATTATAAAATCAGGTGTCGTTACAAAACGAGTCCAACATTTGTTACACATGCTAGAAAGAGGGCTATCTTGCTAAAAGAAATTAGTAGAAAGAAGAAGAAAAAACTAGTTTGAAGGGCTAGAAAGGCTTTTTTAAGGTGAATTTGGATAAAATTATTGGTTCCATATCGAAATAGTTGACAGATGTAACAAGCAGTGGTACAATGATTTTGATATTTCGATATAGAAATAAAAAGGAGACAAAATGGACAAGATGCAAGGGGGATACCAAGCTTTACAGATACGCTTATTGAACGGGCGACTTTTTCAAAAACTCTTGAGCAAGGAACCAGATGCTCAATACCGAAGTGAACAGGGGAAAATTTTAACGATTTTGTGGAAGCAAGAGTTGGGGTGCGCTACTGCGACAGATATCGCTCTTGCGACGGGTCTAGCCAATAATACATTGACCAGTATGGTTAAGAAATTGGAAGAACAAGGCTTGGTTACGATTCAACCTTGCACACAGGATAAAAGGAAAAAATATATTTCTTTGACAGACCTCGGTTGGGCGCAAAAAGAAATCGGTGACCGCGTTAGTAAAGAGTTGGGTGAGATTTTCTACCAAGGATTTTCGGATCAAGAAATTCAAGAATTTGAAGCCTATCAAGAGCGGATTATCACAAATCTAAAAGCTAAAGAAAATGACATCTAGGGAAAGGAGGCAACAGTTATGATTGGAATTACAGGTGTAACAGGGAAATTAGGTTCCTATGTGTCTGATCTTGTCGATAAAAAAGGAATTGCTTCTATCCATCTGGCAAGAAGTCCAGAGCGGGCAACAGTCTACGCGTCAGCGGAAATTCGTAAGATGGTGTATGCCAATACTCCAGAGGTGGTTGAGGCCTTAAAGGGTATCGATGTCTTATTGATGGTCTCTGCTCGGGAAAATCCAGAGCGTGTTGAGGAACACACGAGTTTTTTAAATGCCGCAAAGCTAGCGGGGGTGCAGCATATCGTCTATACCTCCTTTTACGGAGCAGATGAAAAAGCAACCTTTACCTTGTCTCGAGATCATGCCCAGACGGAAGCCTATATCAAGGAGTTAGGATTCACCTATACATTTTTGAGAGATAATTTTTACTTGGACTTCTTGATAGATATTGCTCTTGAAAATGGAGAGATTCGTGGTCCAGCAGGAAGTGGGAAGGTTTCAGCAGTTGCCCGTAAGGACACATCTAGTGTTGCAGCAGAGATTCTTTTACATGCTAAGAAATGGGAAAATCAAACCTTGAATCTAACAGGACCAGAGGAACTTTCCATGGAAGAGATCGTAGCGCTTCTCTCAAAAGAGACCGGTAAGACCATCGCGTATGTGGATGAATCAGTAGAAGAAGCCTATGAGTCACGGAAAAAATGGCCAGCACAAACTTGGGAGTATGATGCCTGGGTCAGTACCTATACAGCGATTAAAGCTGGAGAACAAGCTGGAGTTTCAGCAGATGTCGAAAAAGTCCTAGGGCATCCAGCAAGTAGCTTATTGGATATTCTTAGAGACAGAAAACTTATTGAGGAAAAATATGATTGAATACAAACATGTAGCCTTGCGCTACACGGAAAAGGACATTTTGAAAGATGTCAATCTCCGCATTGAAAATGGAGAATTCATGGTGCTAGTGGGTCCTTCAGGATCTGGTAAGACCACCATGATCAAGATGATTAACCGTCTTTTGGAGCCGACAGATGGCAATATCTATATGGATGGGAAACGTATCAAGGACTATGATGAACGGGAGTTACGTCTCAGTACCGGCTATGTCCTTCAAGCCATTGCCTTATTTCCTAACTTGACCGTTGCTGAAAATATAGCATTGATTCCTGAGATGAAGGGCTGGACTAAAGAACAAATCACTTCTAAGACAGAAGAACTCTTGGATAAGGTGGGTCTCCCTGCTGCAGAGTATGCAAATCGCATGCCTAGTGAATTATCTGGTGGGGAGCAACAGCGGATTGGCATTGTGCGCGCTATCATTGGAGAACCAAAAATTCTATTGATGGACGAACCTTTTTCAGCCTTGGATGCCATCTCTCGCAAGCAGTTGCAGGCTCTTACAAAAGATTTACATAAAGAATTCGGCATGACGACCATCTTCGTAACCCATGATACGGATGAGGCCTTAAAATTAGGGGATCGCATTGCGGTGCTACAGGAAGGAGAAATTCGTCAGGTGGCAGACCCTGAAACAATTTTACAAGCGCCTGCGACAGACTTTGTCGCAGATTTGTTTGGAGGTGCTCACCATGTCTAAACTACTTACAACTTTTCAAGAACGTTTTGGGGACTGGCTTACAGCCCTTGGACAACACTTACAATTGTCTCTCTTGACCTTATTGGTCGCTATTTTTCTGACGATTCCGCTGGCAGTTTATCTAAATAGCCATAAAAAAGCAGCGAACTGGGTGTTACAAGTTGCGGGTATCTTCCAGACCATTCCCTCAATGGCTTTGTTGGGTCTCTTTATTCCTTTCATGGGGATTGGAACCTTACCGGCCCTTACAGCTCTAGTCATTTATGCTATTTTCCCGATTTTGGAAAATACAATCACAGCCTTGAACGGCATTGATCCTAGTCTTGAGGAGGCAGGGATTGCTTTTGGAATGACCAAGTGGGAGCGACTCAAGAAGTTTGAAATTCCACTGGCCATGCCTGTCATTGTATCGGGGGTTCGTACAGCAACCGTTATGATCATTGGGACAGCGACTTTAGCCGCTCTTGTTGGAGCTGGAGGATTGGGTTCCTTTATCCTTTTGGGGATTGACCGTCGGAATGCCAGTCTCATTTTAATCGGCGCAATCTCATCAGCCATTTTGGCCATTCTTTTCAATATCATTCTCAAATGGTTGGAAAAGGCAAAGTTGCGTACGATTGTTGCAGCCTTTGCGGTGATGCTCCTTGGTTTGGGGGCGAGTTATGCTCCAAGCATGATTCCTCAGAAAGAAAAAGAAAATCTAGTCATAGCTGGGAAATTGGGGCCTGAACCTGAAATTCTCATGAATATGTACAAACTTCTCATTGAGGGAAATAGTGACATGACAGTGACGGTTAAGCCTAACTTTGGGAAGACAGATTTCCTTTATCAAGCGCTTAAAAAGGGTGATATCGATATCTATCCAGAATTTACAGGGACCATTACAAGTTCTCTTTTGCAACCAGCTCCTAAAGTCAGCAACGACTCCAAAGAAGTTTTCGAGGTTGCGCGTGATGGTATAAGGAAACAAGATCATCTAGCCTTGCTCAAACCCATGGCTTATCAAAACACCTATGCGATTGCTGTTCCGAAAAGTATTGCGAAAGAGTATAATCTGAAGACGATTTCTGATCTCAAGAAAGTTCAGGACAAGCTCAAAGCTGGTTTCACGTTGGAATTTAACGACCGTGAGGACGGAAACAAAGGACTTCAATCAGTTTATGGACTAAATCTTAATGTGGCTACCATGGAGCCGGCACTTCGCTATGAGGCAATCCAACAAGGCAATATTCAAATAACAGATGCCTATTCAACAGACCCAGAAATTGCTCAATATAATTTAGTTGTTCTAGAGGATGACCAACACCTCTTCCCACCTTACCAAGGAGCACCCCTCATGAAAGAAGCTCTTCTTAAGAAACATCCAGAATTGGAAGGCATTCTGAACAAGTTGGCTGGCAAAATCACAGAGAGCCAAATGAGTCAGATGAACTACCAAGTGGGAGTAGAAGGAAAACCTGTTGCTAAAGTCGCACGTGAGTTTTTGGTAAAACAAGGACTATTGAAGAAATGATTAAGCAAGAAGAAATACAAGAAACTCTTTTGCGACTCTGCAAGCACTATGGAGAACAAAATTGGTGGCAATCGGATAACAAGATTGAAGATTTGGTATCGACCATTCTGATCCAGCGAACAACAGAGAAGAATGCTAAGTTGGCTTTAGCTGGTCTAATGGATGTCATGACAGTAGAGGGTATCCTGGCTTTACCGCTAGAAGAGTTACAGGAACGTATTCGACCTGCCGGATTTTTCAAGCAAAAGTCACAAACGATTAGGGGACTTCTGACCTGGTTAAGAGAAGTTGGTGGTTTTGAGTTTCTTGCCAGAATTGGAACAGAAGATTTACGGAAGCTACTGTTGGAGTTAAAAGGGATTGGACCAGAGACTGCAGATGCACTTTTACTTTATCTTTTTGATCGTCCCGTTTTTATTTCGGATGAATATGCGAGAAGACTTTTTCGACGCTTAGGATTTGGAAACTTTGATACCTATAATGACATGCATGCTGTTTACGGTAACGTCTTGGAAGGCCTCACTCTCAAACAATGCCAAGAGATTCATGCTGTCATTGATGAACATGGGAAAGCTTTTGGCAAAAGTAAAGGCCAGTTAGACGAAAGTTGGTTACGATAAAAAGAGCCTAGGACAGTAGTCCTTTGACTCCACAAAAGAAACTGATTTTGTACTAACCTAAAGTTAGACAATTTATTTAAGCAAAGGATTTAGTTCTGTATTGCACAGGACTAAGTCCTTTTAGTTTTATCTTAATGCGTTTGTTGTTGTAATAATTAATACAGTCTACACTAGCTTGTTCCAATTGCTCAAGTGACTGAAACGTTTTCTCATGACCATAAAACATCTCAGACTTCAGAATGCCAAAGAAGGATTCCATCATGCCGTTATCTGGACTATTGTATTTACATGACATAGATGACTGGAGTATAAGAGTCATCCAAAAGTATGTGCCTCCTTGTTAAATATCAAAAGATTGGTGAAATGAATAGCGAATATCCCTTTTTATTTTACTTAAAATCAGATTTTTGGATGGAAATACCAGATGATAAAGTAAATCATTTAAAAAATAAAAAAGACAAACGCCCAAAATGACGTTTGTCTAGAATAAGGAAGTTATCCTTGTACTTTAGCTCTACTTATTAGCTTAGATCGTATGTTACTCAACAGATTTTAGGGCTTCGAGCATATTGACTTTCTTAAGGTGTTGGTTCACAAAGATACCGAGACCTGTCAGAATGATAATGACAACAAGTGTTGGAATGGCATAGATGAGCCAGCTCAGACCTGGATTGAACATAATATTTTCAGGAGGGATAACCTCTACCATGTATTGATGCAATCCCCAACCAAGTCCGAATCCAACCAAGATACCAATGATAGAGAGATAAATGGTTTCTCGATAGATGTAGAGTGTCACTTCTCTATTAAAGAAGCCTAGAACCTTAATGGTTGATAACTCACGGATACGTTCTGCAACATTGATATTTGTCAAATTAAAGAGAACAACTAAAGCAAGAAGAACAGAAATCCCAATCAATACTGCCATAACACGGCTAAGGGAGTTGACGATGGTCTTGATTTGTGCCTTTAGAGTAGTATTTTGAACAACCCCTTTGACACCATCAAGCTCCATAAATTGACTGGCTGTTTGCTCAACGTTTTTGTCTGAGTGATTCTTCAGTGTCAGAATAGTAGCATTTTGGCTCGCCTCTTTACCAAAAGCATTTCTGTAAGTAGTTTCATTCATAAAGATGAAGTGACCCATATACATTTCAGAAATACCAGCAACTTTGAGTTTGATATCCTTGTCTTGGCTATTTTGAACGGTTAACTCATCCCCTACAGAAACGCCAGCTAAGTCTGCCAATTTCTCAGAAATAATAATCCCTTTGTCGGTCAAATCGAGTTTTTGACCAGTTTCACGATTATTGAGCTTGATGTAATGTTGTAGAGTTTCTTGATCCTTGTCTTTGACCACAAGGGTTGTGATATCTTGACGATCGTTATTATTTCCTGCCACTTTTGAAAGCATTTCGTAATGAATAGAAAGATGTTCCTTGACCTTGCTATCGTTAATTAATTTTTGGATGTTTTCCTTTTCCTGCCCATCCAGATGATCCTTGTTTGCGACAATCATATCATAGCGAATGATGTTAGGGAATTGGCGTGTGTTAAGGTCTCCAATAGAAGAACGAATACCGAGTCCAGCAAAGAGAAGTGCGATGGAACCGCAGACACCAAAAATAGTCATGAACATCCGTTGCTTGTATCGGAAAATATTACGGGCAGTGACTTTTTGTGTAAAGTTCATCCGGTTCCAAAGTGGGGTGATGCGCTCCAAAAGAATCTTAGAACCAGATGTTGGAGGTTTTGGAAGAAGAAGTTGGGCTGGCTTTTCTCCTAATTCGCGCTTGGCTACCATGAAAGCGGGAAGAACTGTGGACAAAAGACCAAGCACAATAGCTAGAAGAGTCTTAAATGGATAAAAGTGTAACTCAATTGGTGCGAGGAGGATTCGCTCTTTATAACTATTGTATATGATAGTTGGAAGGAGAATATGTCCAGCAGCAACCCCAATAGCAGTACCAATCATGCTCGTCACGAATCCATAAATAATAAATTTACGGATGATGTCCTTGTTTTGGTAACCGAGA
This sequence comes from Streptococcus caecimuris, assembly GCF_943193075.1. NCBI lineage: Bacteria > Bacillati > Bacillota > Bacilli > Lactobacillales > Streptococcaceae > Streptococcus > Streptococcus caecimuris. Next base: position 46,212 of record NZ_CALPCT010000002.1, read on the forward strand.
GCTTTGAATGTCCCTGCCTTAATCCGTTCTTCTTCGACGAAGCGTCCCATTGTTACAAAGGTAACCAAGGCAGCAATAAAGTAGAGGATAACAGGGAAGATATTACTGAGGTTCTGAAAAACAGAAGCGTTGGTCTCATATGAAACGTACCCTTCTGACCAAGGAGCTTCACGACGTGTGTAGACATCGTAGCTTGGTTCAGCAATGCTATCGATTTTTTCTTGAGCTTCCTTTATTTGCTCCTTCTTGTCAGCGATTTCATCTTGTGCCTGAGTCAATTGTCCCTGGACAAGAGGATTCTTATCCTGACCGCTGGCTTTCGCTTGTTCAAGTTTCTTGTTAAGCTCCGTTTCTGCTTTCTGAAGTTGTCTTGTTTGTTGGTCAATCTTAGCCTGTGGATCAGCTTTTAATTCTTTCAAACGGTTAGCAGGCTGATTTTTTACTAATTTTTCAAGCTCATCCTCGTGTTTGGAAACCTTGTCAGTGTAATCCTGGGTATAGGGGTTAGCTCCACGGACGTCTTTGTAAGCTAAGCGTGCAATCATGTAGACGTCGGAATCAAAACTAGATTCAGGAACAACCGCATACCCTTTGAGTTCCCCACTACCAGCTGTCGATGAACCTAGGTCAACACTTGATAAGATTTCAGAAGACTGAACAAAGCCAGTGATGGTAAAACTGTGTTCTTTTAAGACATCCTTACCATTGTCACCCTCTTTTTCAGAAAACTCAATTTTGTCACCGATCTTATAGTTATCTTGATAGACTGAAGAAAGAGCAATTTCACCTTGCTTACTTGGAAGTTTTCCTTTTACAACCTCATAAGTTGAGATATCTTTTGGTTTTGAAAATAGTCGAAAGGAATCAGTGGAACCTTTCAGTACTACATCTTTAAAGTAACCATACTCAATGTTTGCCTCTGATGAGACTTGATTTAGGAGGTCTTGATCTGACTGGTTCAGTCCATAGCTACCAGTAACTGTGAGGTCAGCTGTTTGGTGTTTAGTAAAATAGCTTGTTCCCGTGTGTTGCATATCAGGTGTCGTCACCTTTAGACCCACAAGAGCGAAAGAACCTAAGGCCATGAGTGAAGCAATAGAAACCACCCGTCCTTTAGAACTAGAGAAAGACTTTCTCACGTCCTTCCAATAAGTTTTACGATTCATGAGACATCCTTTCTAGTACTCGAGGCTATCAATATCTTGTGGATGGGCATTGAGTTCAATACTTTGAACACGCGCATCATGCATACGAATCACACGATCAGCAATAGGTGCAAGCGCCCCGTTGTGAGTGACGATGATAACGGTAGCTCCTTCATTGCGAGCCTTGTCTTGGAGAATCTTCAAGACCTGTTTTCCAGTATTGTAATCCAGGGCTCCTGTAGGTTCGTCACAGAGGAGAATTTTCGGATTTTTTGCGACGGCGCGAGCGATAGCTACCCGTTGTTGCTCACCACCAGACAATTGTGCAGGGAAGTTGTTGATGCGTTTTCCTAGACCAACATCAATCAAAGTTTGTTCCGCATCTTTAGCATCCGCGACAATTTCAGAAGCCAACTCTACATTTTCTTTGGCCGTTAAGTTTGAGACCAAGTTATAGAATTGAAAGACGAATCCGACATCGTCTCTACGATAGGCTGTTAATTGTTTCGCATTATAATTGGAGATGTCTTTCCCATCGATGACGACCTTTCCTTCATCATTGGTATCCATACCAACAAGAATATTGAGAACAGTTGATTTTCCTGCCCCAGAAGAACCGAGTATAATCACTAACTCCCCTTTTTCAATTTCGAAAGTGATATCATTGTTTGCGATGATTTCCACATCACCTGTTTTATACCGTTTGTAACTATGTTTCATTTCAATATACGCCATGTGTATTTGTCTCCTTTAAAAATTATCAGCTGCTAAAACAACAACCTGTTGAATAATTACGAAGGTTATTTTATGATTTTTTAAATACGATTGCTACAACAGAAAACAACAATGTGTTGAAATAACGAAGAAAATATGATAATCATAACTGAAAATATCAGATGATAGTTGACATTTTCAAAATTCGAGATATACTTTAATCAACAATATGTAGAAATAAGGGGTTCGTATGCAACAGAGACAAACGACAACTAAGTCAGATATTAAAGAAGCCTTCATTCAGCTTTTGGCTACAAAAAGTTTAGAGGATATAACGATTAGTCAGTTAACTAAAAAAGCGGGTGTCAACCGCTCGACATTTTATCTGCACTACCTAGATAAACAGGATTTTTTAGAGCAATTAAAAGAAGAAACCATAACGACGGTTCGTATGATTTTGAGGAAAGAAACCTTTTATCCCAAAGAAGCCTTAGAAGCCATCTTGTCTTATTTCCAAGAGAACAGTGCTTTTTTTGCTGAAATTGCAAAAAATCCAAGCTTTCGTTTTGCAGACAACATTCGTTATTTTATCTTGGGGATGATTGAGTCTACGCCACGTTCTCGACCAGTCATTGTGGCAGCTTATCAAATGCCAGAGCGCTATGCTATTACCATGTATGTTTCTGGTTTGACAGGACTTATTGTCGACTGGATTATCAATGGGACTCAGGAAAACCCCCAACAATTGACCAAGATTATACTGGATTCCCCAGGGATGGAGTGGTTTAAAGAAAAGTAACTACTTAAGAATCCTCAGGGGCTTTGAAACAGAATTGCCTCTTATTGACAGAAGTTAGATGGCTGAGTCCTTTCATTCTAATTGTTGACTGTCTCTTCAAAAAAATCTCCATTGAGTCTGGCTTGAAATTGTGTTACAATAAGCCTTGAAGATGAATGAAAGAATATGGAAATAAGCATGAAAATAAGACCAGTGATTGGAATTACAGGAAATGAAAGACCCTTCCCAGATGATCCAGACGCGAACATGAGCTATGCGGCGACTGGTTTTGTCGAAGCGGTCAAAGAGGCAGGAGGGATTCCCTTGATCTTGCCGATTGGAGATGCGGCCTTGGCCAAAGACTACATATCGATGATTGATAAGCTCATCATCACCGGTGGACAAAATGTCTTGCCCAAGTTTTACGGAGAAGAAATCACCATCGACAGTGATGACTACCTCTTAAAACGCGATCTCTTTGAGTTGGCCTTGATTGAAGAAGCGCGTGCGGCTAAAAAAGCTATCTTTACCGTCTGCCGTGGGACCCAGCTCTATAATGTCGCTCTAGGGGGAACTCTGCATCAAGACATTGAACACCACTGGCAGGACAATCCAGGTCAGTACACCAGCCAAGAGTTGGTGACCAAGGATCAGACGGTCCTGCAAGAGATTTATGGTAAGACCAGTCGCATCAATTCTTTCCATCATCAAAGTATTAAAGACTTGGCAGATGGCCTAGAAGTGATCGCGCGGGATCCTAAAGATGACATCATAGAAGCTGTTCAATCCACAGATGAGAGTCGTTTCCTCGGCGTTCAGTGGCATCCGGAACTGCGTTTTGACAAGAGCCCAGCAGATCGCAAGCTCTTTGAATATGTCGTGACTCAATTGTAAAGAGGACCAGCTCCCTTAGGAATTTTTCCTAAGGGGCTTTTTCTTTAATCTGCGTAAGAAAGACTGTAAATTGTGCCTAGGTTTTGGAGGTGGATTCGTTACAATAGAGCTAGTAGAATGAGGAGGATTAGGACATGTATCAATTTCCAAAGGATTTTTTATGGGGGAGTTCGACCTCGGGCCCTCAAACAGAAGGACGTATAGCCCAGGATGGAAAGGGAGACAATCTCTGGGATTACTGGTATAGGATCGAGCCCAACCGCTTTTATCAAGGGCAAGGACCAGAGAAAACATCGACTTTTTATGAACACTGGGAAGAGGATCTGGACCTCTTGTTAGAAACTGGGCACACCGCCTTTCGAACCTCTATTCAGTGGTCACGTATTTTCCCAGAAGGACGAGGGGAAATCAATCAAGCAGGTGTTGATTTCTACCGCCGTGTCTTTGAAAAGATTAAAGAAAAAGGGATTCACCTCTTGGTCAACCTCTATCATTTTGATTTACCGATGGCTCTTCAAGAGCAAGGGGATGGTTGGGAAAATAAAGAAACCGCCTATGCTTACCAGGAATATGCGCGTTTTTGTTTCAAGACCTATGGGGATCTGGTTGATCAGTGGATCACCTTTAATGAACCCATTGTGCCTGTGGAGTTTGGTTATTTTTATGATGCCCATTTTCCTCATAAGGTAGACGCGGCAGCAGCAGTAAAAGTAGCCTACCACACCCAGTTAGCAAGCTCTCTAGCGGTCAAGGCCTGTCATGAGGTGGATCCTAACTATCGTATTGGGATTGTGCTCAATTTGACACCAGCCTATCCTCGGAGCCAGCATCCAGAAGATGTGAAAGCTGCGCGCATTGCCGAGCTCTTTCAAGCCAAATCTTTTTTAGATCCATCTGTTCTTGGTCATTATCCTGAAGAATTAGTGGAGATCCTGCGGGAGCGTGATCTCTTGCCGGATTATGACCCCTTTGAATTGCGCTTGATCGAGGAAAATACAGTGGATTACCTAGGGGTTAACTATTATCAACCACTCCGTGTAGCAGCTCCTCGTTATGCTCCAAATCCAGCATCTCCCCTACTCTTTGAGCAATTTTATGAACCTTACGTTATGCCAGGGCGCAAGATCAATCCCCACCGAGGTTGGGAAATCTATGAGCAAGGTTTGTATGACATTGCCCAAAATATCAAGGAAAACTATGGCAATATCGAGTGGATCCTGACAGAAAATGGAATGGGGGTTGAAGGAGAGGAAAAATTCCGCAAGGATGGTGTGATCCAAGACGACTACCGGATTGACTTTGTCAAAGACCATCTTCGTGAGCTCCACCGGGCTATTCAAGATGGTGCCAACTGTAAAGGCTATTTGATCTGGACCTTTATTGACTGCTGGTCATGGCTCAATGGCTACAAGAACCGCTATGGCTTAGTTGAGTTGGACCTCGAAAGTCAAAAACGAACCCTCAAAAAATCTGGCCATTGGTTTAAAGAGCTAAGCCAAGCCAATGGATTTGAAGACTAAATCAAAATCCGCAGCCTGTGTTTCGTTCAATTTGAGCCTCCTCGCATTGTCGTTTTAAAGTTTGGAGTCAAACAGTTCCCCAAACGGTTTGACTCTCAATTATTCCGAATGTCTGAAACCATTCTGTTTCAGGCATTTTTCTTACAGTGGAAATTTTCTTAGATGACTTTGTCTCTAATCTTAACCCTAACTTAACTAGACCAATTTTCTTGAATTTCCTAGTTGACAAACTGGAAGAAGCATTGTATACTGACTCCGCTGGTTGCTTTTTGGTCAAATTAGACTAGACCAATTTTAAAGTAACTGAGAAATCGACCATGGGTCGTTTGACTAAGTAAAGGGGAAAGTATAGCAAGGCTATATCGTAAAAACTATGTGCGGAATCGTTGGTGTTGTAGGAAATACAAATGCTACTGATATTTTGATTCAAGGACTTGAAAAACTCGAATACCGAGGCTATGACTCTGCGGGTGTTTTCCTGGCTAGTGAAGGCAAGAGCCAATTGGTAAAGGCAGTTGGCCGCATTGCAGAATTGTCAACTAAGGCAGAAGGTGTTGAAGGGACAGCTGGGATCGGACATACCCGCTGGGCCACTCACGGAAAACCAACTGAGGACAATGCCCACCCACACCGCTCTGAAACAGGTCGCTTTGTTTTGGTCCACAATGGGGTCATTGAAAACTACCTTGAAATCAAGGAAGAATACCTAGCAGGTCACCATTTCAAGGGGCAAACAGATACAGAAATCGCCGCCCACTTGATCGGAAAATTTGCTGAAGAAGATGGCTTGTCTACGCTCGAAGCCTTCAAAAAAGCCCTCCACATCATCCGTGGGGCCTATGCTTTTGCTTTGATGGATGCGGAAGATCCAAGCACCATCTATGTGGCAAAAAATAAATCACCACTCTTGATCGGTCTTGGCGATGGTTACAATATGGTCTGCTCTGATGCCATGGCCATGATTCGTGAAACCAATCAATACATGGAAATCCATGACCAAGAGTTGGTCATTGTCAAGGCTGACAGCGTTGAAGTGCAAGACTATGATGGCAACGTCAAAGAACGGGCTAGCTACACGGCTGAACTCGACCTTTCTGATATTGGAAAAGGGACTTACCCATACTACATGCTCAAAGAAATCGATGAGCAACCAACTGTCATGCGTAAGCTGATCCAAGCCTATACAGATGAATCTGGTCAAGTAGTGGTAGATCCAGCTATTATCAAGGCTGTTCAAGAAGCAGACCGCATCTATATCCTTGCGGCTGGTACCTCTTACCATGCTGGATTTGCGTCTAAAAAAATGTTGGAAGAGTTGACAGATACTCCAGTAGAACTCGGTATTTCATCTGAGTGGGGGTATGGTATGCCACTTCTCAGCAAGAAACCACTCTTCATCTTTATCAGCCAATCTGGTGAAACGGCCGATAGCCGCCAAGTATTGGTCAAAGCAAATGAAATGGGAATTCCAAGCTTGACAGTGACCAATGTTCCAGGTTCAACTCTTTCACGTGAAGCAGACATGACCATGTTGCTCCATGCTGGTCCTGAAATTGCGGTAGCTTCTACTAAGGCTTATACGGCTCAAATCGCAGCCCTTGCCTTTCTTGCGAAAGCTGTTGGGGAAGCCAATGGCAATGAGAAGGCCAAAGCCTTTGATTTGGTGCACGAATTGTCTATCGTTGCCCAATCGATCGAATCAACCCTTTCAGAAAAAGAAGTGATCGACGAAAAAGTCCGTGGCTTGTTGGAAACAACCCGCAATGCTTTCTATATCGGACGTGGCCAAGATTACTATGTTGCTATGGAAGCCAGTCTGAAACTAAAAGAAATTTCTTACATCCAATGTGAAGGCTTCGCTGCGGGTGAGTTGAAACACGGTACCATCGCTCTGATCGAAGAGGGTACACCGGTCATCGCCCTCTTGTCAGATCCAGTCCTAGCCAGCCACACACGTGGGAACATCCAAGAAGTGGCAGCACGTGGGGCCCATGTTTTAACCATTGCAGAAGAAAATGTCGCTAAAGAGACAGATGATTTGGTCTTGACAGCGGTTCACCCTTACCTCTCTCCAATCTCAATGGTGGTGCCAACCCAATTGATTGCCTACTTTGCAACCCTTCATCGTGGACTCGATGTTGATAAACCACGGAACCTTGCTAAGTCTGTAACAGTTGAATAAATTTGTCTATTCTATATAGAAAAAACATCCTCGTTAGGTTTTTCCTAGCGAGGATGTTTGCTTTATTTATCAAAACCTTGCAAGGCTTTGAGGCGTTCTTCGGTTTGTCCCTTGGCATCTAGTTTTTTACCTTGGTAAACAGCAGATTCCCATGATCCATACATTGGATTTGGGAAGATGATGAATTTTTCACCAAATTCTTTTTGCAATTCGTCCAATTTTTTGTCACGATCAGCTTCAGAGGTCTTAGAGAAGTCTGCAAAGTCGACCAGGTTGTCCCCGAATAGCAAGACAAGATTGGTCTTTTCTTGTACAGCTTGGCGACGGCCTTCTTTTGATTTGACGCCATCTTCTAAGAACATGAGGTGGTCACGTCCTTGAACAGGAATGCCTTCTTTTTCAAGGTTTTTGATGGTATCATCTACTTGAGAGGTTGTACGGTCAGAAATGTAGTAGATTTGAACCCCGTTTTGATCCGCGTATTGAAGGAAATCTTTGGCACCTGGCACCGCTTTTGCGGCTGCTTTTTTCACCCAAACATCCCAATCTTTAGGATTGAAGGCCGTACCATCTTTGACGTTTTGAACTTGGTAAGGGCTGTTGTCTAAAACAGTTTCATCCAAATCCAAGACGATGGAATAAGGCTTATCAGAAGGAGTTTGGAGGATCTCTTTCAAACGGTCAGTAGCCACATTGTAGCCTTGTAAATACAAAGCCTTGGTTTCTGCTGCCTTTTGGTACCAAAGGACAGACATGGTATTTTCTTGTGAGCGCTGCTGGTCATAGGTCATCGTCACCTGATTTTTAGTGCTGCTCGCTTTTGTCTCTTGCGTTTTAGTGGTATTGCTTCCACAACTCGTCAGTAAAATGACAGAAGCAAGAGCAGAAACGATGGTAAAGGTGGTTTTTGTTGTTTTCATAAACCGTACACTCCTTAAAATTATTCTATAAAAATTATACTCCTTTCAATCTTGCCTGACAAGAAAGAGGAGAAGGTGTCTAGGAATCGGTGAAAAGAACAAAGGAGGAAAAATGCTGTTATGAAAGGTTTCTTTGCTTTAACATACGCCATTTTTTCCTTTAAAAGAAGGGGTATAGTTTTTTGCTATAACCGGATCAAGAAAAGATCAAAGCGGTCCTTTTCTTCTAAAATGAAAGAATAAAGAAAGATACCCGCAAGTCCCTATTTTCAAGGACTTGCGTTTTTTTGATACCTTTTTTAATAAAGAAATTTTAAGGCCTTGATAGGGAAAATATATTAGTCAGCTACTTTTCGAGGTGATATCATGGTTACAAATTCCAGAAGGAAAGCAGTTAGCCTTTCTATTGGAGAAATATTGAGGAGGATGCACAGTATGAGTAAAAAAGAATTGGTTCTTCGTGCCATTCGAGGCGAAACAGTAGAGCGAATCCCTGTAGGATTTTGGCTCCATTATGTGACCCAAGAAGAAAAAGAATTGGGTCTAGACAATCCGGCTGTAGTAGCAAAAAGTATTAAGGGACACCAACACTATGTTGAAGAAATTTCACCTGATTTTGTCAAGATCATGAGCGATGGCTTCTTCCGCTATCCGAGTGCTCTTTATTCGAGAGAGATCAAATCGATCCGAGAATTGAAGGATATTCAACCGATTGGAGAGCATCATCCTTGGATTGAAAAACAAATCGAAGTGGTCAAGGAGATTCGTTCCCATTTCCATGAAGAGATTGCTTCTTTCTACAATATCTTCTCGCCCATTTCTTATTTGAAACGCTGGTTCCGTACGGACCAATCCCGTGGAGACCAAGTGATTGCAGACTTTATCAAGGAAGATCCAGAAACTTTAGCTCATGTCCTTGACGTGATTGCAGGAGACATCGCTACTTTAAGTCGCCGCTTGATCCAAGAAGCAGGTATTGAAGGGATTTACTTCTCAACCCAGCAGGTCCAAGATGAGCGTGTGACAGATGAAGAATACCGCAAGATCATTGAACCGAGCAATATCGCTGTCCTAGCAGCAGCCAATGAAGCTGGAGGCATCAATATCCTTCATATCTGTGGTTTTGAAGGGGCCAGCAATGAAGTGGAACTCTTCAAGGATTATCCAGCTCAAGTCATTAACTGGGCGACCCATCATGAAGGCCTTAGCCTATCCGCAGGTCGCAAACTTTTCGGCGATCGTGCCGTTTTGGGTGGCTTTGTCAATGGCAAAAAAGGCTTGCTCTATCAAGGGGAACGAGAAGCTATTGAGCAAGAAACGCGTCGCTTGGTGGCAGAAGCCGGAAGTCGTGGTTTGATCCTTGGAGCAGACTGTACCGTGCCAGATGATTTCCAATTGGAACGCTTAGATTGGGTACGTCAAGCAGCTGTATTGTAAGAAGAAAGGAGAGGGAGATGAAAAAGATCAATGTATGGTGTATCCTGGTAACCGTTTTGTTTTTGCTTCTAGGGCTTAGTAAAGCTGCTCTAGCAAGTAGTCAGGGGAAAGCAAAAAAAGATCCAGATATGGCAAGACTGGAGAAAATTCCAGCCCATAGTCTCTCCCTCCTTCGCCCGTCTGATCTAGCAGGAATTCTTCTTCTCGAAGATCAGTGATAAAAAAAGATGAAGAGCTTGATAAAAAATATATATTAGTCAAACAATTATCGAAGTGATAAGATAACAAACAAGAAAAGAATAGAACGAGGTAAGAACATGTCATCAAAAAGAGAATTAGTGTTAAAAGCTTTCAAAGGAGAAGCAGTCGACCGTGTGCCAGTTGGATTTTGGCATCATTTTACAACAGAAGAAGAATGGTTGAAAGGATTTTCAAATCCGGAAATTATTGAAAAAAACCTCAATGGCCATAAAAACTTCCTTCACAAGGTCAAACCAGACTTTGTCAAACTCATGAGTGATGGTTACTTTGCTTATCCAAATCCAGCCATTCACAAAGGCCTTGAAAATATCTCTGACTTAGCAGGGATTGAACCACTCGGAGCAGATCATCCATGGATCACAGAGCAAGTAGAGCTCGTTAAAAAAATCCGTGCCGGTTTTGAAGAAGACATTGTGGCTATCTACAATATCTTTGCTCCAGTGACCTACTTCAAATGGTTGGTCGGAGAAGTTTCAGGAGGAGATGACTTGATCGCCAACTTTATCGATCAAGATGCAGCAACTCTTAAAAAAGTATTGGATACAATTGGCCAAGATATTGCAAGTTTGAGCCAACGAATTATTAAAGAAGCAGGAGCAGACGGGATCTACCTCAGTGTTCAAAGTATCCAAGATGCGCGGGTTACACAAGAAGTCTATAAAACCATTATTGCACCGAGTGAACTCCATGTCTTAGAGGCAGCTAAGGAAGCCGGTGGCGTAAATATTCTTCATATCTGTGGCTACGAAGGAGCTCGCAATGATATCCATCTCTTCACAGACTACCCAGCCCAAGTCATTAACTGGGCAGTCGGACCAGAAGGCATCAGCCTAGCAGAAGGACGCGAAATCTTCGGTGGACGCACGGTTCTTGGTGGTTTTGAAAATGGTAAAAATGGTCTTCTTTACACAGGAGATAAGGCTGCGATCCAAGCAGAAACCAAACGCATCATCGCAGAAACAGGAACGACAGGATTGGTCATTGGTGCCGATTGTACGATTCCAAGTGACATTGATGAAGAACGAATCGAATGGGTTCGTGAAGCTGCAGCAGAATAAGGAAAATAGAAAAAGGGAGAACAAAGTATGAGTAAAAAAACATGGATTATCGGTGGGGTGGCAGTGCTTGCCATTGCAGGTGCAACCATTCTTGGACGGAGCTTGAACCATGCAAACGACAGTAAAGGCTCAACAGGATCGAACAAGGTGACAACCTTGAAAGTAGCCCACACTCAAAACTATGTACCGTATGATTTCGTTGATGAAAAAGGAGAATCAGATGGTTATGAAGTAGCCGTTCTCAAAGCCATTGACGAAAAATTACCAGACTACAAGTTTGAGTACACTGGAACAAGTGATGACGATCTCTTGATCGGTCTAGAATCTGGTAAATACGATATCGGAACCAAAGGAGCTTGGTATACCGAAGAACGTGCCAAGAAATTTATCATTCCAAAAGAACCAATTGGAGCAAGTATCATCGGATTTACCGTACGGAAAGAAGATGCGAATAAATACAAGAATATCGATGACTTCGCTAAAGAAAAAGGAAAATTGGTTCCAATTTCACCACAAAATGCGCAGTGGAATGTTATTAAAGAATACAATGAAAAGCATAAAGACCAACAAATCGAATTAACAGCTGCGGAATCTTTCAAAGTCGCAGATGCTTATGCTTGGGTTCTTGAAGGACGTTACGATGCCTTCTTTGACATCAAACTTTCCTTTGAAAAAGCTGTCACAGATAAAGATGGTTCTTACCACCAATATGCGGATAAACTGAGCTGGTTTGCCTACAAAGGAATTCCAACTTACCCATTGATCCATAAGGATAAGAAAAACGAAAAATTTGCGGAAGCATACAGCAAGGCCATCAAAGAATTAGAAAAAGATGGCACACTTGCTAAATTGTCGAAAAAATATTTCGGTGAAGATGTCTTCAGTTATGTAGATAAAGAGAAATAAGATGGAACTGGGTGCGCATAGCCCCAGCTTCCTTATTTCTATACGGATACAGAAAGGAAAAGAAACATGGTCTCATACGACATTTCCAAGGTCTGGTCATTTCTTCCAACCTTGGTCCAAGCTCTACCGGCGACCCTGGCTTTGATGGTGTTAACGACGGTTCTCGGTTCTGCATTTGGCTTGGTTTTGACCTGGGCACAAGTATCAGAAGATAAGGTAGGAGCAGGTCTGGCAAAAGGTTATGTCTTTACCTTGCGTTGTACCCCTCCGATTGTCTTGCTCTTTTTGGTCTTTTATGGACTGCCCCAATTTTTGAACTGGTGGTTGGGCATTGACATTGACCACTGGTCCAAGTTTGTCTTTGTCCTTGTTGCCATGTTTCTTCTCTTTGCTGCGATGATCTCTGAGGTCTTCAAGGCAGCCTATTTGGCCATTCCAAAAGGTCAGATGGAAGCGGGCTTGAGTATTGGCTTGACGCCGGCTCAAACCATTTGGCGGATTGTCCTTCCTCAAGCCTTTCGCGTGGCTCTTCCAAATATGACAACTGCCATCTTGAACCTCATGCGCGATGCCGCTTTGGCTTATACCATTGGCTTTATCGATATCATGGGAGCAGGCAACAACTTGATCAGCCGCAATCTTGGGAATTATTCCCTCGAAACATATACAGCTGTCGCAGTGATCTACTGGGGAATTGCCCTTGTGATCTCCTTCTCCGCTCAACTCCTTGAGAAACGACTCAGTGTAACAGAAAGGTAGCTTATGGATTTCAATTTTATTAGTAAAGCATTTCTAGCCACCTTGGGTGGTGTTCCAGTGACCCTTATGATCATGGTCGTATCAATTCTTTTGAGTTTCTTTCCAGCCCTCTTTTTGGCACTCGGTCAGATTTATAAGGTCAAAGGTGTTCGCAGTTTCTCAGTGATTTACTTAGCTTTTATCCGCGCGACACCTCCGATTCTCTTGATTCTCTTCTTTTATAGTCTCTTTCCCAGTCTCTTAAATAGCTTTTTTAAGAGTATTGGTAGTCACTTTAATGTCTTTGAGATCAATCCCATTTACTATGCCTTTATCATCTTTAGCTTGATGACAACGGGGAGTCTTGCTGAAATTCTACGGTCAGCCATTCTGACTGTGGATAAGGGCCAGCTAGAAGCAGCGCAAGCCATTGGTTTGACTAATCGCCAAGCCTACATCCGCATTGTTTTTCCACAAGCCTTGCGTTCAGCCCTTCCCAATTTGTGTAACTTGGTTATCAACTTGGTCAAAGGAACCTCCCTTGTCTTTGTCATGACCATCAAGGATATCACCGCCATTGCCAAGGTCGAAGCCTCTTATGGCTATCAATATTTTGAATCCTATCTAGTGATTTTTATTCTTTATATTGTCATTTGTGGGGTGATTCAATGGGGATTCAATCGCTTAGAAAAACGCCTGACACTCGCATAGAAGAAGGAGAAATGAAAAGATGTTAGAAGTAGAACACGTATCGAAAAAATTTAAGGACCACCAGGTCCTGGTAGATGTCAATCTCAAGGTCAACCAAGGGGATGTCGTCGTTATTTTGGGTCCATCTGGATCAGGAAAAACAACCTTCCTTCGCTGCCTTAACCACTTGGAAAAGGCAGATACAGGGCACCTCACCCTAGGTGGAAAAGAGTACGACCTCTCAAAACTCAGCAAAAAAGAGATTCTAGAAATCCGCCAAAAGACAGCCTTTGTCTTCCAGCATTACAATCTCTTTGCCAACAAAACAGCGCTTGAAAATATCTTAGAAGGACTGGTTGTAGCTCGTAAGATTCCAAAAGAAGAAGCCATCCAACGGGCAGAATCAGCCCTTGAAAAAGTTGGTCTTCTTGCTTATAAGGATTACTATCCTTCTCAATTGTCAGGTGGCCAGCAGCAACGGATCGGAATCGCGCGTGCCATCGCAGTGAAACCAGACGTGATCTTGCTGGACGAGCCGACTTCAGCGCTAGACCCAGAGTTGGTCGGTGACGTCTTAGATGTCATGAAGCAATTGGCCCAAGAAGGAGTGACCATGGTTGTCGTAACCCATGAGATGGGCTTTGCGCGTGATGTGGCCAACCACGTCATCTTTATGGATGGCGGACACATCATCGAAGAAAACGAACCCCATGAATTCTTCAACAGTCCAAAAGAAGAGCGAACCAAACAATTCCTTTCACGGATTTTATCCGACGCCACTTATAGCGTTGAATACATGATTTAACAGGAGACACACCCAGTAAGGGTGTGTTTTTTAGGATCTGGAAAAAATTTTTAAAAATTGGGTCATTTTTTAAAAATCATTACGAATAATATAAGTGAGAGGGAAATATGACTGATAAAAAACAACGATTTGTACTACTATTCTTACTGACTTTGTTTCTAGGAGGTTGCAGTCTTTTTACGGATAAAGCTGCTGAGAGAAGGGAAATGATTCAGATTGCAGAAAGCACGAAAATGGAGCGAGCGATAAAACACTTGTTAATCAGTATCGATCCTAAAGCTTTCACTTCAGAAGGAGTCATTCACTCCTATACCCTGATAAAAGGTGAATTGGAATACAATCCAATGGGAGGGATGAATGTCTATCTTGTGATCAATGGCGATAAAAAGTTAACGATCGATACGACTGTTCAAATGGAAGATTCAGGACAGTTCGGAGCAGGTAGTTACGGTATTTCAGCAAAATTAGATGATCTGTTAAGTAAAGCAGAAGAGACTGGAAAATAGACTCAATTAGGTAAATACCCCTAATATAGGTAAATAGAAACATTTCTGTATCAAAACCAATATGTTACATTAATAGCTAGTGCTTGTAACGATTTGGCAACATTTTTTAACAAAAGTAACATTTCAGGTATGAATAGAATTTTGTATAATAAATTCTAAGAAACCTGAAGAAAGAATGGGAAGAAGATGAAAAAAAGTAAATTTATTGTATTAGTTATGATACTATTTGGTTTAAGTTTGGGAGGTTGTAGCTTTTTTAATGGACAATCTGCCAAGAAACAAGAAATGATTCAAATCGCAGAGAGTAAGAAGATGAAAGTGGCGATTGAAAATATGTTGAAAAAATTAGATCCTAAAGCTCTTACTCCAGAAGGAAAAATAAAATCATATAAAATCTCTAAAGATGATTTAGATTATAATCCGATGGGAGGGCTATTAGTAAAAATAGTTATAAATAATGATGAAAAATTAGTTTTAAGCACAACTATACAAGAGGACGCTACAACAGGGAAATATGAAGAGACCTATTTTGGGGAAACAGAGGAGTTAAGTGATTTATTAGATAAGGAGTGATAATGGCTAATAATTTAAATTTCAATGATCAACAAAATGTTAAAGCTGCTCTACTTGAATACGAAAAAGATGTCAAAATAAATGGAAAGTTTAAAATTGGGACGAAGAAAGACGAATACATTGGTAATGTTGCCCATATTTATGATAACGTAAATGACAATGAGGAGCAGGTCTTCGTTCTTACTAATAATGGCCAAGGCGCGCAACAAAATGCAGTCCCCTATACTGCTTCTGATGAAGCGCGTGCCCAAATCCATGACGTGACTGTCTTGATGAAGGGATCTGAAACTGAAATAAGTACACAAAAATTACTCCATGATACATATACGGATTGGGTAAAGACAGATTTGCCAGCAGCTTCCAATATTTTGAACCCTGGTGGTGCAAGCGAGTATGCAACAAAATATGCGAAGAATTATGCGCGAGATAAGGCTAAAGATGGTTTTAACAATGCTGTAGAAGCTTTTGAAGATGCAATTATTCCTACATCTGTTAATCTTCCATCGGAGGCCACTCCCTTAGGTAGGTTTATGAAAAAAGCGCTGGATAATCCTGTCAGCAATTTCGTACAGGAAAAAGCATCAGATGTGGTCGGCTTTTTTGCAGAAAGAACAGCCGAAGAACAGGTTAAATTTCCCGCTTTAGTGGGAGCTGCTTTTTTAAAAAAATACAATGATGAAAACGGGACTTTCCCGCCTCCGCAGTTTAAAGATGCTGCAGCTCATTTGAAAGAGGTGATCCGAAAATATCCCAATGCCAAGATCGATCTATACGGTCACTCTCTGGGGTCTATGAATATTCAGTATGCGCTTGCCTGCTTGACGGAAGAGGAAGCTTCTCATATTGGGACCGTACACCTATATAATGGCCCTAATGCCTATCCCATCTTAACACCCGAGCAAAAAGCGCGTATAGATGCGCTGAAGTACAAAATCTACAACCACATTGACCATAAAGATTTGGTTAGCTTGGGCTATCAGGATTCTGGAAGCAAGGAATCCAGTGGGATAGTCAAGCACCTCAAAACTAAGAATTTGAAAAATACTGGCCTGCAGCACATGATGCATGGTTATATCTATGATAAGGATGGGAATTTGGTTCTTGAAAAGGGAACGGAAGCCATCACTCGCAAGGAAATCATTGAAGAGCGGATGAAGGTTTACTATCGCTTAAAGGATAAATTGCAAAAAACAGGTGGTGGACTGAGCTCAAGTGAACGGATCTATTTGGATGCTTTGCAGGCGCGCTTGGCTTCTGATGAGCTGATTCGAGTAGTGGATGAAGGGCTGGAGCAAGCTCAGAAATCTAAGGCACAACTGGATACAGATTTAGAAGCTTTGGAGAAAGTATTACAGACCGTTCCGAAAGGCTTCATTCTCAATCTTTCCGAAGTAGAAGAGGCCTATGCACAGGCTGGTGCAACAAGGCAAACAGTTGTCACTGAAGTAAGAGAAAGATTCGACAACCGTTTGGCTGCATATCAGTCCTTATCGAATGAATTTCATGCTTTAAACGAGCAAGTGAATGCAGGAATTGAGCTCTTAAAAGCAAAAGATCAAGAAATAGCCGGAGAAATGAACCAGTGGGAACAACTAGCTTATTAATTTCATCTACTCTTTCAAAAAAGGAAAAGAAACTAGATCACTTGGAAAGAGAGTTCCAAAAAGCGCGCTTGGAGCTAGATGAAAAGCGTTGCCTAGTGGAAAGAAAACAGCAGCTCTTCACCCAGATGCTGGAAGAAGAATATGCGATGGCAGCTTCCTTTTTACAAAAGCAGGAGGTTGATGTCAGTTGTGGATGGGAGTCCCTCCATCGCTGTATCGAAGAGTATGATCTCGAAGCTAGAGAAGCTGCACAAGTAGCCTTAAAACAGATCGAAATCGAGGAAGAGAATTTATGGCAATCCTACCGGAAAGATAGACGCCAACTGGAAGAGGAGTTTGCACAAGATAAAGTTTCATAGTATAGAAGAGGAGGAAGTATGGGTGATAGTCCAGTCAAAGATTTCTTTGATTTAGATATGAAAGATAAGATGAGGATCATCGAAAGCCGAAAGAAACTTGAAAAAGATTTAATCCGGGTTGTCTATGCGCCCGTTTTATTGACCTGCAAGGCAGGAGTTGAGAAACGTTACAATGATGGCTTGACTGCGATTACAACAGTAGCCGAAGAAGACGTCCAGGTCGTTGGAAAGCAACTGGATCAATCCATGGTGGGTCAATTTGCTAAAAATGTACAGACGGTTATTCAAGAAAAAGCTGGTAAATTTAAATCTATCTAGCCAAGAACTTCTATTTAAATATGGAATCTGGAGTGACTCCAGATTTTTTTAATAAATTTAAAAAATTATGTAAAAAAGTGTTGACAAAGAATTCAGTCTGCGCTATAATAATTTATGTAAACAAAAAGAGGTTGAAAAAGCCTACTGGTTTACAAGATCAATAGTGGAAAGGAGATGGTGATATGCTATTTCCAGAATTAAGACAACTAATTGATAAAAGGAAAAATAGAAACTGTTAGCCTGTAGGGCTATTATTAAATAAATGAATTAAAATTATGTAAACAATCAAACAGCAGCCAATTGGTCTGCTAATTTTCAAGAATGAATTAAAATTATGTAAATTAGAGGTATACAATATGAACAACAACTTTAACAATATGGATGATCTTTTCAATCAACTAATGGGAAACATGGGTGGTTTTCGTTCTGAAAGCCGTCGCTACATGATCAACGGTCGTGAAGTGACACCAGAAGAATTCGCTATTTACCGCCAAACTGGTCAACTTCCAAATGAAGGAAGTGAGCAAGTGCAACACCATCAAGGTAAAGGAATGAAACAAGATGGGATCCTTGCAAAACTTGGTCGTAACTTGACCGAAGAAGCCCGTGAAGGAAAATTGGATCCGGTCATCGGACGTAATAAAGAAATTCAAGAAACGGCTGAAATCTTGTCTCGTCGTACCAAGAACAACCCTGTCCTTGTAGGGGATGCCGGTGTTGGTAAAACAGCAGTTGTAGAAGGTTTGGCACAAGCTATTGTGAACGGGGATGTTCCAGCGGCTATCAAAAACAAAGAAATCATCTCGATTGATATTTCTGGTCTAGAAGCTGGTACGCAATACCGTGGTAGCTTTGAAGAAAATATTCAAAATCTGATCCAAGAAGTCAAAGCTATGGGAAATGTTATTCTCTTCTTTGATGAAATCCATCAAATCCTTGGTGCAGGTAGCACAGGTGATGGTCAAGGCTCTAAAGGTCTTGCGGATATCATCAAACCTGCTCTTTCACGTGGGGAATTGACAGTCATTGGGGCAACGACTCAAGATGAATACCGTAACACCATCTTGAAGAATGCAGCTCTTGCTCGTCGTTTCAACGAAGTGAAAGTCAATGCTCCATCAGCTGAAGATACTTTCAAGATTCTCCAAGGGATCCGTGATCTTTATGAAAAACACCACAATGTCATCTTGCCAGATGAAGTTTTGAAAGCAGCGGTTGATTATTCGATCCAATACATTCCACAACGTAGCTTGCCTGATAAGGCCATTGACTTGGTCGATGTGACAGCTGCTCACTTGGCAGCCCAACATCCAGTAACAGATGTCCATGCTGTGGAACATGAAATTGAAGAAGAAAAAGCTAAACAAGAAGCTGCAGCTGCTAAAGAAGATTACGAAGCAGCTCTTAATGCAAAAGTTCGTATCGAAGAACTTGAAAAGAAAATTGAAAACCATACGGAAGACCATAAAGTAACAGCAACAATCAACGATGTGGCCGAATCTGTAGAACGGATGACGGGTATTCCAGTGTCACAAATGGGTGCAACTGATATCGAACGTTTGAAAGATATGGGTCACCGTTTGCAAACCAAGGTTATCGGTCAAGATAAAGCCGTTGAAGCAGTGGCACGTGCTATCCGTCGGAACCGTGCAGGATTTGACGAAGGTAACCGCCCAATCGGTAGCTTCCTCTTTGTAGGTCCTACTGGTGTTGGTAAGACTGAGTTGGCTAAACAATTGGCTCTTGATATGTTCGGTACCAAAGATGCCATCATCCGTTTGGACATGTCAGAATACAGCGACCGTACAGCCGTTTCTAAATTGATTGGTACAACAGCTGGTTATGTTGGTTATGATGACAATAGCAATACTTTGACAGAACGTGTTCGTCGTAACCCTTACTCAATCGTCCTTCTTGACGAAATTGAAAAGGCGGATCCTCAAGTGATCACACTTCTTCTCCAAGTTTTGGATGATGGTCGTTTGACTGATGGTCAAGGGAACACTGTAAACTTCAAGAACACTGTGATTATCGCCACTTCAAACGCTGGCTTTGGTTACGAAGCCAACTTGACAGAAGATGCGGATAAACCAGAACTCATGGATCGTTTGAAACCTTACTTCCGTCCAGAATTCTTGAACCGTTTCAACGCTGTCATTGAATTCTCACACTTGAGCAAGGAAGACCTTTCTAAGATTGTTGATTTGATGTTGGTAGATGTCAATAAGACCCTTTCTAAGAAAGAAATCGACTTGGCAGTGAGCGATGCAGCCAAAGAATATATGACTGAAGAAGGTTATGATGAAGTGATGGGAGTTCGTCCACTCCGTCGGGTAGTTGAACAACAAATCCGTGACAAAGTCACAGACTTCCACTTGGATAACTTGGATGCTAAACATCTTGAAGCAGACATGGAAGATGGTGTCCTTGTGATTAGAGAAAAAGACACAAAGAAGGAAGAAAACACTGATAAACAAGCAGACTAAGGCGAATTAGTTTGTGAAAAATAGAGGCTGCTATCATATAGCAGTCTTTATTTTTTCTTCCCACCTGGGGGAAATTATTCGCCGTATAAGGCCAAAATCCTCCTATTTGGGGTGGAAAAACATCAATAATTAGTGAAATTAATCCAATTTGAGCAAAATTATTAATAAATAAAGAAAATAAGTATATAATCTATACAAGAATAAAATTTGAGGAATGGAAGTAAGATGAGCAATACAATTGATATCTACTCAACTCCCGAATACAGAAAAGTGGAAGCCGTTGTTCAACTGATGGTTGACGGTCGCTTGACGAGCTATCGTGTCGCAACTGAAACAAACATCAGCAAAATGAGCTTGGCGACTTTGACGAAGGGAACGAGTAAAATCAAAAATATTACCTATCAAACGGCTTTGGACTTGATTGATTGGTATGATGAGAATCATGAAAAGTATGGCATTACGATTGACTAGTCAGTAGCCCACTTTTCGTGGTTTTTTTCTTTTTCAGCAAAACTTGCCTCCTCTCTGAGACTGGAGTCTGATTTTACTTGAAGAGGATGGGAAAACTTGAAAAGACGGGCGAAATTTGATATAGTATAGCATATATGAAAATTAAAGGAGAAACATATGCAAGGCGGAAGTTTGCTAATTATGCTCGTTCTTATGGTCGGTTTGATGTACTTCATGAGCCGTAGCCAAAAGAAACAGTACCAAAAACGGATGGAAAGTTTGAATAAACTTCAAAAAGGAAATGAAGTCATCACGATTGGTGGCTTGTACGGAACCATCGATGAAGTCGATACAGACCGCAAGACCGTTGTCTTGGATGTTGATGGTGTCTACCTGACCTTTGAATTGGGAGCGATCAAAACAGTTCTTCCTGTATCAGAAGGAATCTCAGCTACTGCGACAGAAGGTGCTAGCTCAGATGCTGATTCAGCCATCGAAGAATAATCATCAAAGAAGAGGCAAGGGCCTCTTTTTTGGTGAGCAAATAGGACGATGTGATGAAGGAAAGTCCTGCTGGTTCAAAAAAGAGGCCAGAGTCCCTATTTTATGGGGATTTATGGTATAATGAAGCGATAAATATTGAAATAGGTAGAAAAACATGTTTCGTTTTAAGAAAAAAGAAAAAATCGAGATACCTTTAGAAGTCCCGAAACACATTGGGATCATTATGGATGGCAATGGTCGCTGGGCGAAAAAGCGGATGCAACCGCGCGTCTTCGGTCATAAGGCAGGGATGGAAGCTCTCCAAGAAGTGACGATTGCAGCAAAAAATATGGGGGTTCAGGTCTTGACGGTCTATGCCTTTTCTACGGAAAACTGGACACGCCCTGAAGATGAAGTCAAGTTCATCATGCACTTGCCGGTCGAGTTTTATGATCGTTTCGTCCCCGAATTGCATCGCAACAATGTCAAGATTCAAATGATCGGTGATACCAAGAAATTACCAAAAGAAACGCTAGAGGCTTTGGAAAGAGCAGAAGCGATGACCCATCTCAATACAGGCTTGATCCTGAATTTCGCACTCAATTATGGTGGACGTGCTGAGATCACTCAGGCAGTGAAGCAGATCGCCCAAGAAGTCTTGGATGCGAAGTTCAGTCCAGAAGATATCACAGAAGAGATGATCGCAGATTCTCTCTATACCGAGAGTTTGCCACGCGTCCTAAGGGACCCGGATTTGATTATCCGTACCAGCGGAGAGATCCGTTTGAGTAATTTCCTCCCTTGGCAGGCTGCATACAGTGAGTTGTATTTCACAGATGTGATGTGGCCAGATTTTGGAGAGGAAGCACTACGAAGTGCCATAGTAGAATATAGCCATCGCCATCGGAGATTTGGTGGTGTTTAGGAGAAGATGATGACGAAAGATTTACAAAAACGTGTGATTTTTGGAGGAATTGCCCTGCTCTTTTTCATTCCAACAGTAATGGTTGGAGGGGTGTTCTTCCAGATTGTGATTGGCTTGATCGCCATGCTAGGGGTTCATGAATTGCTCAAGATGAAGGGGCTTGAGACAGCGACCTTTGAAGGAGCGCTAGCCATGTTAGCGGCCTTTGTCCTGACGTTGCCGATCGAGGACTACCTCCCTTACCTTCCAGCAGATGGCAATATGATTGCTTATGGTTTGGTTGTCTTGATTCTCATGGGAACAACTGTTCTTGCTCAGAATTACAATTATGAAGATGTGGTCTATCCCATTGCGTCTAGCTTTTATGTTGGACTTGGTTTCCATTCCTTAGTAGATGCGCGAATTGCTGGTATTGATAAGGTTCTTTTAGCCCTCTTTATTGTTTGGGCGACAGATTCCGGTGCCTATTTAGTAGGAAGTCGGTTTGGGAAACGCAAGCTCATGCCTGCGGTTTCTCCTAATAAAACGATTGAAGGCAGTCTTGGGGGAATCTTGTCTGCAGTTGCGGTAACTGTGATCTATATGATCGTGGATCGTTCTGTGGCGGGTGGACATGGTTTTCTTGCTATGATCTTCTTTACCATCCTCTTTAGTATCGCAGGTCAGTTTGGAGATCTGGTAGAGAGTGCGATTAAACGCCACTTCGGTGTGAAAGATTCTGGGAAATTTATTCCAGGACATGGCGGTGTTCTAGACCGTTTTGATAGTTTGATTTTTGTCTTTCCCTTGATGCATTTCTTGGGCTTGTTCTAAGACAGAAGAGATAGAAAGGAAACCACGTATAGAACGATGCAGTTTATTGCCTTTATTGTTATTTTTGGAGTGATCGTTCTCGTTCACGAGTTTGGTCATTTCTATTTTGCAAAAAAATCGGGCATCCTGGTGCGAGAATTCTCGATCGGGATGGGTCCAAAGATCTTTGCCCATATTGGTCAAGATGGAACAGCCTATACGATTCGCATTCTACCTTTAGGTGGCTATGTTCGGATGGCTGGCTGGGGTGAGGATACAACTGAGATTAAAACCGGAACGCCTGTCAGCTTGACGCTAAATGAGGCTGGTAAGGTCGTCCGGATCAATCTTTCAGGAAAGAATCTGGATCAGACAGCCCTTCCCATGAATGTTACCCAGTTTGACTTTGAAGACAAACTGGAAATTACGGGCTTGGTTCTCGATGAGACTAAGACTTATGATGTCGATCATGATGCGACCATTGTTGAGGAAGATGGGACAGAAGTGCGGATTGCGCCGAGAGATGTTCAGTATCAGAATGCCAGCATTTGGGGACGGTTGATCACCAACTTTGCGGGTCCTATGAACAACTTTATCCTCAGTATTGTCGTCTACTCACTTCTAGCCTTTATGCGCGGTGGTGCGATTGACTACTACAGCAACAATGTTCAGGTGGCACCCGATGGGGCGCTGGCTAAGGTCGGTGTCAAAAGCAACGTTCAGATCCTTCAAGTTAACAACGATACCGTTAGCAACTGGGATGAGCTGACTGATGCTGTCGAGAAAGCAACCAAGGACAGCAAGACGGCTCCTGAATTGACCCTGAAAGTCAAAACAGACGGCCAAGAAAAAGAAGTTAAAGTAAAGCCAACCAAGTCAGGGAATCGTTACTATCTGGGTGTGACAAATGGCCTCAAGACAGGATTTGTGGATAAACTCTTGTCTGGTTTTACAGATACCTGGAATACAGCGACACGGATTTTGGGAGCTTTGAAAGATATCATTTTCCACTTTAGTCTCAATAAACTGGGTGGTCCGGTTGCCATCTACAATGCCAGCTCACAAGCTGCTCAATTAGGAATTCCAGCAGTCTTGTCTCTTATGGCCATGCTCTCTATTAATATTGGGATCTTCAATCTAATCCCGATTCCCGCTTTGGATGGAGGAAAAATCTTGATCAATTTGATCGAGGTCGTCCGGAGAAAGCCACTGAAACAAGAAGTAGAAACCTATATGACGCTTGCAGGTGTAGCTGTAATGGTTATTTTGATGATTGCTGTCACCTGGAATGATATTATGAAATTATTTTTGAAATAGAAAAGGATATTGTCCATGAAACAAAGTAAAATGTTGATTCCAACGCTTCGCGAAATGCCAAGCGATGCCCAAGTCATTAGCCATGCTTTGATGTTGCGTGCAGGATATGTTCGCCAAGTATCAGCTGGTGTCTATTCTTATCTGCCATTAGCAAATCGAGTGATTGAAAAAGCAAAAGGCATCATGCGCCAAGAATTCGAAAAAATTGGAGCAGTAGAAATGCTTGCTCCAGCCCTTTTGAGTGCGGATCTCTGGCGTGAATCTGGTCGTTACGAAACTTACGGGGAAGACCTCTATAAGTTGAAAAACCGTGAAGGCTCTGACTTTATCTTAGGTCCAACTCACGAAGAAACCTTTACCGCTATTGTGCGCGACTCAGTAAAATCTTACAAACAATTGCCGTTGAATCTCTACCAAATTCAACCAAAATACCGCGATGAAAAACGCCCACGGAACGGTCTTCTTCGGACCCGTGAGTTCATTATGAAAGATGGTTATAGCTTCCATGCGAACTACGATAGCTTGGATGTCACTTATGATGAATACAAGGCAGCTTATGAGCGGATCTTCACACGCAGTGGCATCGACTACAAAGCCATCATCGGTGATGGTGGTGCCATGGGCGGAAAAGATAGCCAAGAGTTTATGGCTGTTACACCTGCTCGTACAGACTTGGATCGTTGGGTTGTTTTAGACAAATCAGTGGCTTCCTTTGATGAGATCCCAGCAGAAGTCCAAGAAGAAATCAAAGCAGAATTGCTCAAATGGATGGTTTCTGGGGAAGATACCATTGCCTATTCAAGTGAATCAACCTATGCTGCCAACTTGGAAATGGCTACCAATGAATACAAACCAAGTAACCGTGTTGTAGCGGAAGAAGAAGTAAAACGCGTAGAAACGCCAGGTGTCAAATCCATTGATGAAGTGGCAGCCTTCTTGAATGTTCCAGAAGAAGCGACTATCAAGACTTTGGTTTACATTGCAGATGAAGAGCCAGTTGTTGCCCTTCTTGTAGGCAATGATCAGCTCAATGAAGTGAAGTTGAAAAACCACCTCGGCGCAGATTTCTTTGAACCTGCAACCGAAGTGGAAGTGAAAGAATTATTAGGAGCTGATTTTGGCTCTCTCGGTCCAGTTGATCTTCCTGAAAATGTTAAGATTATCGCAGACCGCAAGGTACAAGACAGCCGTAATGCAGTAGTCGGTGCCAATGAAACAGGCTACCACTTGATTGGTGTCAACCCAGGACGTGACTTTACTGCAGAATACGTGGATATTCGTGAAGTTCGTGAAGGCGAAATCTCACCAGATGGGAAAGGGGTCTTGAACTTTGCACGTGGGATCGAAATCGGTCACATTTTCAAACTCGGCACACGCTACTCAGCTAGCATGGGAGCAGATGTCTTGGACGAAAACGGTCGTGCAGTTCCAATCATCATGGGCTGCTACGGAATCGGTGTCAGCCGTCTTCTTTCAGCTGTTATGGAGCAACATGCACGCCTCTTTGTCAATAAGACTCCAAAAGGGGAATACCGTTACGCTTGGGGAATTAACTTCCCTAAAGAATTGGCGCCATTTGATGTGCATTTGATTCCAGTCAATGTCAAGGATGAAGCAAGTCTTGCTTTGACCAATAGGATTGAAGAAGCCTTGGTTAATAAAGGTTACGAAGTCTTGGTGGATGACCGAAATGAGCGAGCTGGTGTCAAATTCAGCGATAGTGATTTGATTGGGCTTCCAATTCGTGTCACAGTTGGTAAAAAAGCAGCTGAAGGCATCGTTGAAGTGAAAATCAAAGCGACAGGAGATACCATCGAAGTGCATGCGGATAATCTTCTTGAAACCCTTTCAATCTTGAACAAATAAGAAAAAAGCTTTCTGAGCCTTAACCAGGTGTTAAGGAACTCAGAGAGCTCTTTTTATTTATCTTCTTTGAGGCCTTGATCTTTGAAATAGGTAAAGAGATCTTGTGGTTTGTCTTTAAGATATTTCAACATGGTAGTGTTGGTTTCTTCCCCTTGATCAGCCAGTAATTTCACAAAATCTTCTTTTTTCATTTGAGTAAAATCAACATGCATAACGTTTGTATAAGTCTGTTTATCATCATCGATTTTGATGCTTGTGTTGATCCCAGCTTGTCCGTTAACACCGCGTTTGGAATTTGCTTTATCAGCTTCTTCTTGGTAGACTTCCTTCAATTCAGCGACATCTGATTTTTGCATATCTTCCGGTATTGGTGCAACGCCCATGATGGTCATCGAAACAATCTCATCTTTTTTGTAGCCAATTTGAATTTTGTTTTGGTAGTGATCACCGAGGTCGCTAACAAAGGTCTTGGTTTGGACTTGCTCCTTTTGGGTTTGAGTGGCCTCTTGCTTGGAAGAAGCGCTAGTAGTTCCTTTTCCTTGTTGGCCTTGGCTACAAGCAGTAAGGGCAAGTAGACAGACAGCGGTAAGTAGAAATTTTTTCATAAATACTCCTTATAGGTTAATGGTGTTCGATCTTGTATGAAACAAGTTTTGAACAGGTTTCATTATACCATAAAAGTTTTAAAAATGAAAAAATATACAAAAATCTTCAAAATTTGCTTTTAAAAACACCTAAAATCAACAATTTTAATCTATGTGTCGAGTTAATATGAAAGGACAGAGTGTCTTCTTTTATTTCCGGAAATAATACTAGTTGGAGACTACTGGGGCAAGGAATTCAGAAAATATATTACATGTTTATGACAAAGTGTTACACAATTGTAACAAAGTTACAATGTTTTATCAGTTAGCCCTCTAAACTTGACATTCTGGCAATATTTCATTAAGATATTTTTAAGTAAATAATACAAAAAGGGAGCAAAAGGTAAAATATACAGTTATCTGGCATTTTACTAATTCGTACTAAAATGTATTGTTTATGGAAAAAATATAAGGGTATCAGCCCAAAAGGAGAAACATATGGCTCAAATTAAATTAACTCCAGAAGAACTACGTCAATCAGCACAACGCTATGCACAAGGTTCTCAAGAAATCGATCAAATCCTTAACACTTTGACTCATGAACAACAAGTCATCGACGCAAACTGGGATGGATCTGCATTTGATAGCTTTGAAGCACAATTCAACGAATTGTCTCCAAAAATCAAACAATTCGCTCAATTGTTGGAAGACATCAACGCTCAATTGATCAAAGTCGCTGATATCGTTGAACAAACTGACCAAGATATCGCTGCACAAATCCACTAAGATAGTCTTGGAGGTGATCTTACTTCTTGTAGGTAGATCACCCTTTTGTCTTTTGATATATAGAAAATAGGGGTTAGATTCTTAATTCCTAACCCCTATTTTGTATCTATGAATTAGAAAAAGGAAAAGGTATGGAAGTTAAAAATAAAAAATGGTTAAAATACATCGGTCAGAGTGCGGTTGTGCTCCTTTTGATGGGATCTGTAGTGGGTCTTTATACGACGGTTCAAAAGAACCAAAAGCAAAACGAAGCAAAGACCGTGCAAACGACAGAAAACACTAAGCTCAACATTGCGGTTGTCAATGAAGACAAGGCGGTCAAACTGAATGATAAAGAATATAACCTTGGGGCTAGCTATGTAAAGAATATCGAGCGGGATAATTCGCAAAACTGGTCTGTACTCCCTCGTGGAGCTGCTGAGTCAGGTCTTGCAGATGGCAAGTACCAGTTGATGATTGTCATTCCAAGTGACTTCTCAGAGAAGGTCTTGGAAGTGAACGCGGTCAATGCAGAGAAGACCACGGTGACGTATAAGGTCAATGCGGCTGGAAATTCTCAGGTTGAAAACGAGGCCAATAAAGTCGCTAAAGATATCGTTTCAGACTTGAATAGCCAGTTGGTTGATATGTATATGGTCAGCATTTTGAGCAATCTTTATACAGCTCAGAAGAACGTGGAGACAAGTAACAAAATCCAATCGACCAACATTGGTTCTTACCGGAGCAACTTGCTAGATTCAGCCTTGGATTCCAAGAATATCTTCCCAAGTCTCTATAGCTTGTCTACGTCATCTGTTGAGTCGAACAATGCCTTGAAGACAGTCCTTGAGTCTTATACACAGGCTTTTGATCAATTGACCCAATCTCAGGATCAGTACGGTCAAAACTTCGACACATTGATCAAACAACGCTCTGAGGATAAAATTAGCCATGAAGAGTTCATGAACCAGCTGATGTCTATGAACCAGTCTGTTGTCAGTGAAAAGACGCAAGAGTTGTATAAGAATCTACAACAAAACCAAGAAGCAATTACCAAACAATTGAGTCAATCAACTGAAACAGAAGGAGATGCTTCAGGTACCAAGACTTATGCAGGCTTGACAAAAGATGTGAATGATCGTGTGGCAGACCTCGAAAAAGGGATCAAGGCAGAACGCGACAAATTAGATGAGCACGAAAATAACATCGCGTCTTCTGTAAAAGCGAAGATCCTTGACTACTATGGTCTAAAAGAAGGAGACAAAGTCACTCTTCGTACCTTGCTTGGAAAGCCAAAAATCGAAACTATCAGCAAGGCTCGAGATAAAGCGGATGATGACATTCGTCAAGCAATTGAAAAACTTCCGTCTTTAGATCCTGCTAGTCTGAATTTGAATAAGTATGGAAATCTCAACGCAGCGATTGATTTTGATAGTGCTTTTGCTGGAACGAAGGCGCAAGCAAAAGGAAATGCCGATGAATTAAAACGATTGGCTGCAGAAGTGGATGCCAAATTAACGGCAGTTGCGGATGTCCTTAATGCTAAATCTGGGAAACAGAAAGTTAGTATTCATGTCCCTGCAGGGGTCAAGGTTGATACTTGGACCTATGATGGACAGACTTATGCAGGCAGTGGTGAGCAGGAAGTCGAACTGAAAGATGGCAAACAAATTCAAATTCACCTTGTTGAAGATGGAGGAGCTATGCCAAGCACGATTGATGTTGAAGTCCTTGT
Source organism: Streptococcus caecimuris (assembly GCF_943193075.1). Lineage (NCBI taxonomy): Bacteria > Bacillati > Bacillota > Bacilli > Lactobacillales > Streptococcaceae > Streptococcus > Streptococcus caecimuris. The sequence continues at coordinate 75,023 of NZ_CALPCT010000002.1, forward strand.
GAATGGGGTTTCTTCAACCAGTGTGACCGTATCTGCAGAAGATTTGAAAACAGCGGTTGCTAACTACGCATCGAAAGCTAGTGAAATCGCCTTGGATTATCAACGCGCAGGAGCATTGATCAATGCCTACTATCCAGAAGATGACAACCATGTTCGTCATTCACTCTATGATCCAATCGAAGACATGGATTTAACAAACGCTTTGGTCGACATCGTGAAGGCTGCTGTTTCAAGTAACATAAAGGACTTCCGTAAGAGTATTGAAACGGATGAATCTGGGGATGCAACGAAGAGTGTGAAAGCCCAGTTAGATGGTACACTCCAACAGTTGCAAGACTTGGGACCACAATTGCAGGCCAATCTTCAAGCGATCGAAAACACCAACAAGGATCTAAACCAAAATATCAACGATCAATTGACGCAATATGCAGAGCTTCAAAAACGTTTAGAAGAGATCTCAAAATCACAAGAAACAGTGACACAGGCTCAAACCAAGACCGATGCAGATTTGTCAGCCCTTGGTTCTGAATACACGTCATTATTGAGCTCGACAGAAGGCGTTAAGAGCTCATCTCGTAGCAATGTAGAAGCTGCTAACTCTACCAATGAAATCTTTAGTCAATTGAACAAAGAATTGGAAAAAGCCCAAGGCAATACAGAGAAATTGTCTAGCAATGCAGAGAGCTTGATGGGTGAATTCGACAAGGAATTGTCTGAAAATGGGAACTTCGTCGAAGCCTTCCGTAAGGTCTTCAACAATGCCTATGAAAACGGAGTGCCGAATGAAGTCTTGCTCGACTTCTTGTCAAATCCAGTTGCAGAGAAATCTTCTTCTGTGAAAGCGACTATCAACGTCTACCGTCCATTTATCTGGATCTTTATGTTGGAAGTCTTGAGTCTCTTTACAGCTTATCTCTTTGCGACTCAACCAATCATTCGCAAGGTTAAGGATCGTTTCAAATTGGATCGTTTGCAAGAATCAGATCTCTTGTCTGTCGGTGTCCTTGTGGGACTTTCTCTCATCCTTGGACTGGTGATCGGAATGATTTCAAGTATTCAACTCTCTGTTGGTCGTGAATATGTACCTTCATGGGTGTTCTTAGCGGTTCTAGCAAGCTTTGTCTTGGTACAACTACAATACCTTCTTTTGAAACACTTCCGTGTGATTGGAATGGGACTGGCCTTCTTCATGTTGATCAGCTATGTCTACCTATCAAGCGCGATCGGAACGACCGCGACCTTGTCAGGCCTTCCAGCACTGGTGAAAAATGTCAACCTCCTTTCTATTTTAGAAGGACAGTTTGCGGGTTACTTTGATGGACAAACAGCCGGTATCGGCGTCTTCTTCGGATTGTTGGTCTTCTTCGGACTTTTGGCGGTTGCCAATATCTTCATTCCTAAGAAGTTTACTCAAACAAAGGAAATTGAATCAAGCTTATGAAAAAAATGATGTATCTTCTCTTTGTCTTAAGTCTCTTGCCAGCGGTTGTTGTTTCTGCAGATGATTTTATTGATAATCGTCTGCAGGTCAACAACTCACGTCTTGAGACAGAGCAGGAAAAGACACTTGGGGGCCAATTGGATGCGACTGAGTCTCTTTTCAATGAGAAGGATCAGAAAAAATTAGCAGATGAAAAACGCAAGCAAGAGAAACAATTGACCGATTCTGACGGCCAGTTGTTTTCTGCTATAAAGGGAAAGAAAAAAACGGGGCCTGAAGCGGACCTGTTCCAGCCTGAAAATCAAAAATTATCTAAATTCGAGTCCAATGTGGAGGACAATTCGGCCAGTTTGTCGGATTTTATTCCAGCCTTGCAAATGCTGGCTTGGAGTGCCCTTCTCTTTGGGATTGCTGGCTATATTTCCTATCGAATCTATAGAAAAGAGGCCTAAATGGACCAACATATCAATGTCACCTTCCGTATGAATGGTGCAAGCCATGACCTCCGAATCCCAACACGGATGGAGGTGCGACGCTTGATTCGGGAATTGGATCAGATCTTTGGGTCTGCCATGGAGCCTAGAAGCAAGTATCAGTTGCGCGTGGTAAATAAGGGCATCTTGCTAGATGAAGGCAAGGTGGTACAAGAGTATCCGATCACGAGTGGTGATCTGATCGAGATTGAGGAGTGGTAAGGTGAAAGAAGAACAATTTACACTGGAAGAACAAGTCTTCCGTTTTGAAAAAGAAGAAACAAGCTGGCGGCTGGACCTTAAGCGTTCAGAAGTGGATAGCCAGGATTTACGCAATTTATGGATTTTGGATCTCCATCATCCCTTGTTTTTAGAGCAAAGTATGACAGCGGATCAAGACCAGATTCATCTGACCTATCAGACAGATGCGCTAGGATTGAGTGCTGAAGAAATCCAAGAATTACCGGTTTCAGACCGTCTGCGTCTAGCTATCAATGTCTTGGATTTGGCGCCAGCCTTGGAGCTTCCGGTGACCTTTATGTTGCATCCTATCAATTTGTTTGTGACCAAGGATGCGCAAGTCAAGATCGCTTATCGCGGGGTGCCGGGGATGATGGTGCCACGCAAGTGGGATCAGGTTGAATTCTTGCGTCAGGCCAAGTGCTATGCGGTCACTCTTTTTGGGGACTGGGATTTCATGGAGCTCTATCAAGGGACACTCGAATTAGAAGATCTGCCAGATTTCTTGGTGGAAATCCGTGATGCCGCTAGCTTAGAAGAGATGAATGCTCTTCTAGAGAAAGCCTACCAAGAACGCAAGGAAGAGGAAGAAAAGACCTTGACCTTGGTTTCAAGTCGTCAACACCGAATCTTTAAGTTGGCAACAGTGTGGCTTTCAGCTGTAGTGGCCCTCTTACTCTTGCCCTTGATCTATTTGGTCTTTTTCCAAGCCCCCTTTAAAGAAAAGTTGCTTCAAGCGGATACTGCTTTTCTTAAAGTAGACTACACCGGTGTGATCGATGAGTTGGAGGGAGTGGCTCCAAGCAGTCTTCCAACGACACAGAAATACGAGTTGGCGACGTCTTACTTGCAAGGCTTGAATTTCTCAGAGGACCAAAAGAAGGTCATCCTCAACAACGTCACGCTCAAATCAGACAGTCTCTATCTCCACTACTGGATCTATATCGGCCGTCATGACTTTACCCAAGCGCTGGATACAGCCAAGCGGATCGACGATTCAGACTTGATCATCTATGCCCTTCGTAAAGAAATCAAGGCGACACGTGATAGCGAAAAACTCTCTGGTGAACAGCGCGAGAAGAAACTCTCTGAGCTAGAGGGCGAATACAAGAAATACTGGGATGCCCGCTCTAAACTCTTGGAAGCAGAGACAGATGAAACCAAAGCTTCCACTAGCAGCTCAACAACGGCTTCGTCTACAGAAGGTTCCTCAACAGAAAGCTCGTCTTCTACAACTGCAAGCTCGACTGAGTCTAGCGACCACAAGGAGTAGTCTATGAAAAAACGTATCATACTCTATAAAAAAGGTTTTCGCTATGAGCTAGCGCTAGAAGAGGGAAAAACAGCGACTGTATCGAATCAAGAAACAGCTCAGTTGACCCTGGCTTCGCAAGAAAATCCCCTTCATTTCCAATGGAGTCAAGGAGAAATCTTCTACCAGTATGGTGAAGATAAGGGCGTGCTTGAAAATAGCAAAATCCTTGGGGATGTGGTCTGCTACTTGGCGACAGGAGAAGTCCATACCTATGAACTGCTAGACAAGGAAGAAATTCTCGTAGCAGATGAAAAGGGTGCGGATGTGCGCTTGCACTATCCAGTGCGCTTTCTCCTTGTAAAAAAAGAGCAGACATGGACTTGCCAGCTCTTATCCGGAAAACTCTACCATAACCACAAACTCGTCAGTGAAACGACTTTTCCACTGGCCTTTGGGGATGAGCTTGCCATTGGAGATGTGACCTTTAAGCTCTATCCAGAAGAATTTGGTGTGGAAGGGACTGTCGAAGTAAGTCCTTATCTGGTGCCTCGCTTGCATTCGCGCTATGACTTCTACAAGGACTATCCAGAGTACCACCGGTCTCCGCGGATCATCTACCGGAGTTCGGAGGACAAGATCTTGATCAATCCTCCGGGAGCGGAGCCTCAAAAGCCATCGGATGAACTCTTGAAGCTGATCATGCCACCCCTCATCATGGTTGGGGTGACCCTCTTGATCACCATTTTCCAACCGCGGGGGCTCTATATCATCGCGACGGTATCCATGTCTGTGGTTAGTGTGATCTTTTCGGTCCAAGGCTTCTTCAAGAATCGTAAGAAATACAAAGAAGACAAGAAAGAGCGCGTGGAGCTCTACCATCTCTATCTCAAAGACAAGGCCAAGGACTTGGAACAGCTATCTCGTAAGCAGAGAGAAGGCATGTTTTACCATTTCCCAGCGATTGAAGACTTGACCAAGATGGTCAAACGCTATGACTCGCGGATCTACGAAAAAACACCGCTTCATTTTGACTTTTTGGCCTATCGTTTGGGCTTGGGCAAGGTTCCAACAAGCTATGAGCTCAAATATGGTCAGGAAGAGCGCAGTGGGAAGAAAGATGCCTTGGAAGAAGAAGGCTATGCTCTTTTCCAAGCTCATCAAAAAATCGACAATCTTCCGATTGTAGCCAGCCTCAATCGGGGACCTGTCGGGTACGTCGGCCCTCGTCCCATCGTGCTAGAGCAGTTGCAACTCCTCGTTGCCCAATTGGCTGTCTTTCACTCTTACCATGATCTGACCATTATTCCGATCATTCCAGAAGAGGAAAAAGAAAGCTGGGATTGGATGCGCTGGTTGCCTCATGCGACTCTGCAAGATATGAATGTCCGTAGCTTTGTCTACAATCAGCGGACACGCGATCAGGTCTTGAACAGTCTCAATCAGATCCTCAAGCTCCGCAAGGCGCAAAAAGAGGAAGAAAAAGCCAATGATACCAAGATCTTCCACCCTCACTATGTGGTCCTCATCACCGATGAAACCTTGATTTTGGACCATGTCATCATGGAGTTCTTCCGTGAGGATCCGACAGAGCTAGGCTGCTCTATTATCTATGTAGCAGATGTGCTCTCATCTCTTTCTGAAAATATCCAAACGGTTATCTCTATCAAGGACCGCAACCAAGGGCAATTGCTCTTGCAAGAAGGAGTTCTTCGTGAGCTCGACTTCCAATTGGATCACTTCCCTGAAGGCTATGACAAGGAAGCCATCTCGCGCGGCCTTGCCCCTCTCAAGCATATTCAACAGCTCAAGAGCTCAATTCCGGACTCTGTGACCTTCCTTGAAATGTACCAAGCGGAAACTTTCAGTGACCTCAAAGTCTTGAGTCGTTGGGAGAGCCATGCCCCTTACCAAAGTTTGGCCGTGCCGATCGGTCTGCGCGGGAAGGACGATTTGGTCTACCTCAATCTCCATGAAAAAGCCCATGGACCACACGGTTTGATTGCAGGGACAACCGGTTCTGGTAAGTCTGAAACCATTCAGTCTTACATCCTGAGCCTTGCTGTCAACTTCCATCCACACGATGTGGCTTTCCTCCTCATCGACTACAAGGGTGGGGGAATGGCCAACCTCTTCAAGGATCTGCCTCACTTGCTTGGGACCATCACCAACTTGGATGGTGCCCAGTCTATGCGGGCCTTGGCCTCTATCAATGCGGAGATCCATCGTCGAGAACGCCTCTTTGGTCAATATGGGGTCAACCATATCAACCAATACCAAAAGAAATTTAAACTCGGTGAAGCAACAGAACCGCTTCCTCACCTCTTCTTGATTAGTGATGAGTTCGCCGAACTCAAGGTCAACCAACCAGACTTCATCAAGGAGTTGGTTTCTATCGCGCGTGTCGGGCGTTCCCTCGGGGTACACTTGATCCTTGCGACGCAAAAACCTTCTGGGGTCGTAGATGACCAGATCTGGTCCAACTCCCGCTTCAAGCTAGCCCTCAAGGTGGCAGACCGTGGAGACTCCATGGAGATGCTGCGGACGGCAGATGCGGCTGAGATCACCCAGACCGGTCGTGCCTACCTCCAAGTCGGCAACAACGAAGTCTATGAACTCTTCCAAACAGCTTGGTCAGGAGCAGACTACCAGCCTGAGAAGGACCAGCTAGGGATCGAAGACCATACCATCTATTTGATCAATGAACTGGGTCAATACGAAGTCCTCAACCAAGACCTCTCTGGTCTGGATATGGCAGAAGAAATCAAGGAAGTGCCAACAGAGCTGGATGTCATCGTGCAAGAAATCAACCACTTGCACCAACAAGAAGGCATCGCAGCCGTGGCCCAACCATGGTTGCCACCGCTCAAAGAGCGGATCACACTGGATGAGTTGGACAAGGTCGTGCCAATCGAGGCTTGGCAAAAACGGACAGCTCCAAGCGTCCTGATCGGGGTCGCCGATATCCCGCAAGCGCAAAAGCAAGAAGCAGTCGCTATCGATCTGTCAAAAGATGGGAATATCCTCCTTTACGGAAGTCCAGGTACAGGAAAGACCACTTTCCTTCAGACAGTTGCAATGGATCTGGCTCGCAAACAGAGTCCAGAAAATCTGACCATGTATCTGCTTGATTTCGGAACCAATGGTTTAGCGCCCTTGACTCAATTGCCACATGTGGCTGATAGTCTCTTGCTCGATCAGACGGAGAAAATCCAGAAATTTATCCGAATCATCAACCGCGAGTTGGATCGCCGCAAGAAACTCCTCTCTAAGCATGGTGTCGGCACCATCGCCCTCTACCGTGAAGTGACCGGTAAGCAAGAGCCAACCATGGTCATCCTCATGGATAGCTATGAGTCTATGAAGGACGAGCCTTATGAGACAGACCTCTTCAAGCTCTTCATGCGGATCTCCCGTGAAGGTCTCAGCATCGGTGTGCACTTGATCATCACAGCTAGCCGTCAGAACAACCTACGGGCTCAGCTCTATTCAAACTTCAAGCACCAGCTGACCTTGCCACAAAATGATATTTCTGAAGTCCGCGGTATCGTGGGAGCAACCCCACTGGCGTCTACGATGGAAGACATTAAGGGACGAGCCCTCATGAAACGTGACGAAGTCGATGTCGTCCAGTTCGCCCTACCAGTCGTAGGGGATAATGATATCCAAATCATCAACAACCTCCGCGACCAAGTCCAAAGCCTCAAAGAGATGTGGACAGGTCGCACCCCAGCAGGCATCCCAATGGTGCCAGATGAGTTGACGGAAGCAGCCTTCTATGGACGTGAGGATGTAAAAGAGTCTATGGAAAATCTAGAATTTCCAGTTGGACTTGACTTTGAAATGGTCAAAACGATCAAGATTCCATTTGATCGCTTGAAAAATCTGGTATTTATGGCGGACTCTCCAGAATCACTGGAAAATCAGCAAAAACATTTGTTAAATACAGCACTTCAATTTGGATCAAAATTACATATTATGCTGGTGGATCCATTAGAAGAATGTGTTGCTTATAAGGATAAAGTTTCTACTTATATTAGTAGCAGTCAAGAAATTTCTGAAATTGCCAAACAATTAATCTATGAGGTTGATCGACGTCTTGAAAAAGATCTGTATTCAGATTGGCTGATCATGATGCCAACTCTTAAGGCAATTGTTGATCAAGGACTCACAGAAAAGGATCTACGCTATCTATTTGACCATGGACCACGAGTAGGTATGCATTTTGTAATAGGAAGTGAATATGCCTATCTTGGAAATAACATCAATGAGGTACCGAAATATCTCAAGGGCAATGCTCAATGGTTTATGATCGGTATGAGATTGATGGATCAAATGTTCCTAGATAAGCCTTATAATAATCGAGAAGCGCGTCTTGCTTCAGATGAAATCTACTTGCATGATCGCAAGCAAGCTATTAAACTTAAAATCACCAAGAATGGATAGGGAGGTAACTATATGACACCAATACAGAGTAGAGAAGAAGTCGCAAGTTCTATCGCTTCAGGAATAGCGAGTGCGGCAGGAAGTATAACATCAGCTGATACCGTCACATTAGATGGATCGAGTGAGTATCCAGGAAATAGTACAGCTGCAGAAAAAATTCCAGAGGAAGCCAACTATGCAGCCTCAATTAGTGGTGTGCTAAATGATTTTGTAGAATTGATTCATGGGGTTGCGGCAGAATTTGTAGCCATGGATAGTAATATTGCGTCCAACATCGATGCCAATACATCTAATTTACCAGAAACCAGTGCAGCTCCTGGTGAGAGCGGAGAGTTTGTACCAAATTCAGGATATTTTGCGGAATAATGAAACCAATCACCTTAGAAGAGATCGATAAAAAGAAGAAAAACATTGCTCAATCGCTCGATCAACTGAACCTAGAAAAAAGGAAAGTGGAACGAGCAGAGAAGGAAATGTTTGAACTACATCGACAAAGCTTAAAACCTCTTCGTCAGATCTTAACGCTTCCTATATCTTCCAAAGACTACCAAGTCTATGAAAATCTAATCGTGAGTATAGAAGGCATCGGAGCTATGGTTGAAGAATGGTCTGAAGGACGAAGAGCGGATATTAAGAAGCGAGAAAATCAGCTGGATGAGCAATTAAATGAACTCTACCACGCTAGAAAGAAACTATTAATAGAACAGGAGTCGAAAAAGTAATATGGTCAAAATGGTATTAAGTTCATCGGATGCACAAGGTCAGACCATGTCTTCCGTTGGAAAGACTAGAGTTGATGCTTATAATTCAGCGGTTAAAGCCCTCTCTAACTTCAATGGAGCGAGTGACTTGCAAGGGAGTGCCTATGATTCAGGGAAACAATACGGAGTGAGTGTGATTACGCCACTAATTAAAGGGGCGATCATGTATTCTGAGTACCTCAGTGAAGCTGTACCAAAACTCCCTTCAAAATATCGGTCAGAAGTTGGGGACGAAGATCTGGATTCAGCCGTACTTGAAAGTGAAATTCAAAGCCTCGAAAGTAGCATTAGTAGTCTTAGAGGTACTTTGCGAGCTATGGAAGGAAGTGATCATGCGGATAAGAGTCTCCTGCAAAATATATCTTCTCGTATGGATGGTTTAACGTCTCAAAAAAATGAGAAGATGGATAAACTTCGTAAACTAAATCTATTTGCGGGGAGTTCCAATGAAGTTTTCTCAGGAGAAGGGGAGGTTGGCCCGATTAACACTTTAATTCAAAGTATTCAAATTGGTTTAAGCCAAATTCAAGCAGAGTTTACAAATTTTAGTGGAACTTTTTATATGCCAAAGGAAACTTCTTGGATTACTGATATTTCTACTCAATGGGAAGAGCGTGAGAAAAAATCTCAACTAGATGAGGATTCCAAGAAAGCATTAGATAGACTTGAAAAGGATAAAAAAGAGGGTAAAATTTCAAATGATACCTATCAATCATTGCGAAGTGGAATTATAAGTGGTGGAGTTGCATTTCTTAATGAATTAGCAAAAAGTAAAGTTATAGAAAAGGGCGTTGAAGGTTTTGTGAAATTTGTTTGGAAAATTTTAGCTTATAATCCACAAAATACACAATATGGATTGGTGGGAGCAGTTGCAGGAGGTGGGACAACTACTATTCCAATCAATGTTAATCCTGCTTATAGTCAATTTGTTAGTGGTGTTGCCAAATACGGAGCACCAATAATTGGTGCGGCTATTGATTTCACAATGCAGGTTAATGATGGAGCAAATATAGTTGATGCAGGTATAAAGACAAGTGCCCATGTTGCGATTGGTGTTGGAGCAGCTAAATTAGGTTCAGCAATTGGAAGTGCACTGGTTCCAGGTGCAGGTACAGTTGTTGGTGGAGCAATTGGTTTTGTTGCAGGAGTAGCAGGGTCGATGCTCTTCGACTTCGTGTATGATAACAAAGATAAGATTGCAAAATTTGTAAAAGATTCTTCTGATGCAGTTGTTAATACTGTAAAAACAAAAATGAAAGAAGTGGGCGATGCAGTTTCTGGTTTCTTCAGTGGCTTAGGTTCAGTTTTTTCTTAGATAAGGATAATATTTTACAATGTTAGAAAAAAAAGAGAATCATAAACAATTAGTGAATTTGAGTAACTATAAAAATAAAACGGTCTATTATGATTTGAGGCTTAATAAACTTTATTTTTCATTACCTAAAGGTAGTTCTAAAAATCAACAATTTTATACTCTTTTTCTTATTTTAATAACACTGCCAATCGTTCGATTATTTAATAATATGGATATATTTGGTGTGTTTGTAATAAAATATTTAAGTTTGATATTATTTACATTAATTTCAATATTTTTAGGAAATTTTTTTGTAAAGTATCAGTATAGGAATTTAGACCTGTATCCGGCTTCTTTTAGTGATATTGAGTATTTAGAATATTTGCATTATGAAAAGAAGAACTTAATGCTCGTTTTTGGATATTTCATTGCAGTTATCTTTAGTTTAGTAATTTCATTTGTAATTTATTTAATCATTGGAAATTTTTTAAGTTTAATCATATATTCAGTATTATTATTTGTTATATATGTATGTTTTGCTAATCGTTTATATATGAGAAAAAAGGTAGTAGATACCTTGTTAAAAGAAATAAGTACCTAAATTAAAGATACTATAAATGTTTATTGTTTCTTAAGTAATATAATTAATTTTTAAAAATTTTAGAATAGTATTAAAATTAAATGAAAGGAATCAGATAAATGAATGAAGTGTTGCCAATTGGAAGTATTGTCCAATTGAATAATGGAGAGGTGAAGTTAATGATAATAAATCGTTATCCACTTTACAATAACTATGGAGTGATAGGCTATTTTGATTATTCTGGTTGTGTATACCCTAATGGTAGTTTAGATAATCAGGCATATTTTTTTAACGAAGAAAACATAGCTAAAGTCTGGTTTAAAGGTTATATTGACGAATCCGAAGAGTTACTTCAACAGAAATTCAAAAAGGAAAAAGATAATATTAATTATCCTCGACTAAGTCTTGATGAATAATACTGATAGATTAAAAAAATAATAAAATTGAAATAAGATAAAGAAATAGTTATATCGTATATTGAAAGAGACAAATAGTAGAACAGGAATTGAATTGATAATATGGTCAAAATGGTATTAAGTTCATCGGATGCACAAGGTCAGACCATGTCTTCCGTTGGAAAGGCTAGAATCGATGCTTACAACTCAGCGGTTAAAGCCCTCTCTAACTTCAAAGGAGCGGGTGACTTGCAAGGGAGTGCCTATGATTCAGGGAAAAAATACGGAGTGAGTGTGATTACGCCTCTAATTAAAGGGGCGATCATGTATTCTGAGTATCTTAGTGAAGCAGTACCCAAACTCCCCTCAAAATATCGGTCAGAAGTTGGGGACGAAGATCTGGATTCAGCCATACTTGAAAGTGAAATCCAAAACCTTGAAAGTAGTATTAGTAGCCTTAGAGGTACTTTTCGTGCTATGGAAGGTAGTGATCACGTGGATAAGAGTCTCCTGCAAAATATATCTTCTCGCATGGATAGTTTAACATCTCAAAAAAATGAGAAGCTGGATAAACTTCGCAAGCTGAATCTATTTGCGGGAAGTTCCAATGAAGTTTTCTCAGGAGAAGGTGCTAAGAGCATGGACACTGTGGTGAAAAACTTGGCTTCCGGATTGAATATGATACAGGGAGATTTTGCGAGCTTCGGTGGGACATTCCCCAAACATTCTGGGAAAACGTTGAATTGGGCTAAGAGTATCGAAGGCGAATGGGATAAGAAAGCTAAGATAGATGAAGATTATCAGAAGGTTCTTGAAAAGGCAAATCAAGGTAAAGAACTATCTGATGATGATGTGAAGAAGATCAATGCTTACAAGAGTCGATATTATAATAGAGAATTGCCGGAAACAGTTCAAGTAGCTCTCGATAAACATAAACAGGCTATTGAAGATAAAAAGTTAAACGCAGCAGCTAAAGAAATGTCAGAAAAGGAAGGGATTCCTTATGAGGAGGCTATAGAGCTAGTAGGTTCTACAGCCGCAGAAGAACTTACCTCATCGCAACTTGAAAAAATTAAAGTTTATTATCCAAAACTCGCAGAATATATTCAATACTTTGCAAAAACAGATAAAATGGGTAATGTAAATATATCTATGAATTCAAACGTAAAAGGTTATACTAATGATGTAGTAAAAGAGACAACTAAAAGTTTCCTTAAACGTTTGGCTTCAGAGGTAGACATTCCAGTACCAGGAACTAATTCGTCTGTTGGAATTTCAGCAGTAAGTTCGGCATTTATAGGCTATGATTATTATAATAATTTGCAAAAAGAGAATGCGGGACGTGCCTTTATGCATACGGCAGCCACAACTACAGCTACAGCAGTAGGGGTTGATATGCTAACTACTGGTTTGATTTATACAAGTGCAGGATCAGGATACTTAGCTGGTACTGCTACAATTTTGGCTTCAAATCCTGTTGGCTGGTCTATTGCAGCGGGTATTGGAGTTGGACTTGTTGTTGGCTATGCTTATGATAGCAACTTCTTGGGTATCAAAACGATAGCAAATGATTTTGGTGACAGTCTTAATAAGGGATTAAAAAATGTTGGAAATGCAATTGATTCAAGTTTCAAATCTGTACAGAAAATTTTTGGGTGGTAATTTTGGAATTAAAATTTAAGTATTCGAATATAGCAGTTTTTAGAATCGTTGAGTATAACAATAAAAAATTCATTTTAGATTCTACTTCGATAAAAGGGAAATCCTATTTCTTGGGTTGGCTTCCTAAGAAAGTTACTGCAAATATGGTTGAGTTATCTCCTTCCAATGATAGTTTTGAAATAAAATCTAAAACTCGGTTAGGAACATCTACTGTAGCCATTATGGTTCAACCACTGGTTGGTATTTCTTATAGGTTCATGAAACAGGCGTTTATTAACTGGGGAGTCAGTCAACAAATTATTTTAAAATTGGGGATATTTGCTTTCTCAATGCTTTTGTCTTATCTAATGGCCGTTTGGTATGGAAAAAGTGCCAAACGGACATTTGACTCGAGAATTCCTAAAGAAAGCAAATCATACTGTCTTGTTTTTGAACCAAAAGGAAAACGAATGTTTGATTGGTATATCACAATAATAGCTAATATTGTTTGTTTGAGTTTTTTTATAGGAACTAATAATGGAACTGAAGGAGCATTATTAATTGTGAATGGTATTATATCGTGGTTTGGTTTTGTGTTTATGAGGATGCCACAAATCCCAGAGTACTATAAGACTCTAGTATTAAATGAAATTAAAGAATTGTAATATAAGTATATATTTAAAAATATTTTTGGAAAATAAATTATAGATCTAGGAGAAAAAATGTCAATATTACCGATTGGAACAATTGTATACTTAAAAGAAGGAAGTCAAAAACTCATGATTCTTAATAGAGGTGTGACTATTGATCAAAATGGAGAAAGTGTTCTTTTTGATTATTCTGCTGCATTTTATCCAATAGGATTAAATCCAGAACAGTTATTCTATTTTAATCGTGAAGATGTGGATAAAGTTGTATATCCTGGTTATAGCGATGAAGAAGAGGAGCGATTTGCTGAAATCTATCAAAGTTGGCTTGATGAGAACTCGGAGACTATAAAAAAAGGTGTAACGAAATCTAAATAACACGATAGAATTTTATCATCAATAGTTTATACTGAAAATCTATAACTATTAATTTTAGAGAGAACATGAGTTCTCTCTTTTTCATTCCCTCAACTCTCTCCACCTAGTGACTAACTTGCTCTTCAAACTGATTTTCGGTATGATAGTAGAAAATATTTTTAATCTAACTCAATCACAAAAGAAGGGAAATGATCCATGAAAAAAATGATGGTATTGCTGGCGAGTTTGCTTGTTTTAACAGCTTGTGCTCAGCCTAAAAAAGAGGCTAAGAAGGTAACTGCAAACAAAACGGAGCAAACTTCAAAAGCCTCCTCGTCTGCTAAAGAGGAACAGGGCTTGAAATTTGTAGTTGCGCCTCAATTTGAAGGAAAGACATCAGATTTGATGGAACTGGGTAAGAAGTTAGTTAAGGAGCATCCGGGAGTTGGTGATCAAGGGGATATCACTGTATATTATACAGGGAGCACCTATACTGTAGAACAACAGGAATATGCAGTATTTATGTTGGTCAACAAAACTACAACGAATATTGACCATGATGCGACCTTTAAAATTAGCTGGAGTTATGATGGCCACTCGATTTATCAAGATCAAGTGGTCCAGTATAGTCTATCGAACAACCCTAAGTTACCGACCCAATCAGCGACTCTCTTATTGCTTCCTTTGACGAGCGAACAAAGCTCGATCGTAGAGAAGATATCAGATGAAACGAAGATGAGTCTGAGTATCACAGACATTATGATGAAGTAGGTGATGGGTATGCCCAATATCAGAATACTTCTAGTCATTGCTGTGGCTGTTATTGGATTTCCTTTGTTTGAAGTGCTCTTTTTTAGACATTTCTTATAGAAGAGAAGTTAGGATTAAGACCCTCTCGTCAAAGAGCGTTGAGGGAGTGGTAGTTGGCTATAAGAGGGCACAAATTGTGGCGGCTCCAATTGTAGAATATAGAGTGGATGGTCAGACCTATCGTAATAGTCTGAAATATTATTGGGTGGTGAGGGCAACACTTCCTTGGAAAACGAATCAAGCGGCTAGCGATATCGATTTGATGGCACAAAGGATAACCATTTACACCAATTCTACAGTCTCAAAGGGAAATCTTTTTCAAGATGCTTTTCCACTGGGATCGACCATGACGGTCTGGTATAATCCAGCCTGTCCAAAAGAATCATACGTTGAACGCTATAGTGGATTAGATAGGCTTTTTAAACGGCAGATGTGGATTGGAATCTGGATGTTAATTTTATTGCCTATTTTGGCAGTTGTGGCCATCGTCATGGGGATGAAGTATAAATGATGGATCAGCCCTAACTGAATAAATGATGAAGAGAAATCACCGTCCTATCGGTGATTTTTTCGTCTTCACTTCTCCCTCGAATTAATCCTTAAATTGTGATAAAATAAGGGTTACGAATGTTTTTGAATGGTCTGTTTTTGCTTAGAAAGTAGGCTACTCAAAAGCGAGCAAAAGAATCAAGATCAAGGGAGAAACAATGTCCAACACCTTTGAAATTTTAATGGATCAGCTGGATATGCCGCTGGAGATGCGATCTTCCAGTGCCTTTTTGCATGCGGAGATTCAAGAAGTCGTGGTGCACAAGGTCAGTCGGATTTGGGAGTTCCGCTTTGCTTTTGCGGAAGTCTTGCCGATTGCTTTGTTTAAGGAATTGCGCCAGCGCTTGAAGGACGAATTTTCAAAGACGGGAAACCAGGCGACCTTTACCATCCAAGTGGCCAATCAGGACTTTTCTGATGATTTATTGCAGGCCTACTATCGTGAGGTCTTTGAGGAAGGTCCTTGCGCTAGCCAAGGCTTTAAAGGGCTTTATCAAGACTTGCAGGTGCGCGCGGAAGGACAGGAATTGATCATCTCAGGGCCTTCATCGGTTGATACGGAGCATTTTCGTAAGAACCATTTGCCCAACCTTGCCAAGCAGTTGGAAGCCTTTGGTTTTCCGCATTTCACCTGTCGGGTGGAGTCTGATGAAGAGTTGACAGAGCAAGAAGTGGCGCGCTTTGAGCAGGAAAATGAAAAGATCTTCCAAGCAGCCAATGAAGAGACTTTGCGAGCCATGGAATCCTTGGCCCAGATGGCTCCGCCACCAGCAGTTGAAGAAAAGCCTGCCTTTGATTTCAAGGCTAAGAAGGCGGCAGCTAAACCTAAGCTAGACAAGGCTGAGATCACTCCGATGATTGAGATCACAACAGAAGAGAACCGGATTGTCTTTGAGGGTGTGGTCTTTGACGTGGAGCACAAGGTGACACGGACCGGTCGGGTATTGATCAGCTTTAAGATGACCGATTATACCTCGAGTTTTTCCCTTCAGAAATGGGTCAAAAATGAGGAAGAAGCCCAGAAGTTTGACATGATCAAGAAGAACAGCTGGCTACGGGTGCGGGGAAACATCGAAATGAACAATTTCACGCGCGACTTGACCATGAATGTCCAAGACATCCAGGAAGTCGTCCATTATACCCGCAAGGACCTGATGCCAGAAGGTGAGCGCCGGGTGGAATTCCACGCCCACACCAATATGTCGACCATGGATGCCCTGCCGGAAGTCGAAGAGCTGGTTGCCAAGGCAGCTGAGTGGGGCCACAAGGCGGTGGCGATCACCGACCATGGCAATGTACAGAGCTTCCCACATGGCTTTAAAGCAGCCAAGAAGGCTGGGATCCAGCTGATCTATGGGATGGAAGCTAATATTGTAGAGGACAATGTGCCCATCACCTATAACGAGGTGGATCTGGATCTCAATGAAGCGACCTATGTGGTCTTTGACGTGGAAACGACGGGACTTTCAGCCATTTACAATGACTTGATCCAGGTCGCCGGTTCTAAGATGTACAAGGGCAATGTCATTGAGGAGTTTGACGAGTTTATCGATCCGGGCCATCCTCTGTCGGCCTCTACGACCCAATTGACAGGGATCACCAATGAACATGTCCGTGGGGCCAAGCCTTTGGTGCAGGTCTTGAAGGAATTTCAGGCCTTCTGTGAGGGAACCGTTCTTGTCGCCCACAATGCCACTTTTGACATGAGCTTCATGAATGTCAACTACGAGCGTCATGGCCTTCCAAAAATCACCCAACCAGTCATCGATACGTTGGAATTTGCCCGCAACCTCTACCCATATTTTAGATGGCATAGCTTGGGGCACTTGACCAAGCGCTTTGGGGTCGCCTTGGAACATCACCATATGGCCAACTATGATGCGGAAGCGACGGGGCGCTTGCTTTTCATCTTTATCAAGGATGTAGCAGAAAAGCATGGGGTGACCAATCTCAAGGATTTGAATATCGATCTGATCAATGAAAATTCCTATAAGAAGGCGCGGGTCAAGCATGCCACGATCTATGTCAAGAATCAGACCGGCCTTAAGAATATGTTTAAACTGGTCTCTCTTTCTGGGACCAAGTATTTCGAAGGGGTCCCACGGATTCCCAAGACCGTGCTGGATGCCCACCGAGAGGGCTTGATCCTTGGATCAGCTTGTTCTGAAGGAGAAGTCTTCGATGCGGTCGTCTCTCAAGGAGTTGACGCGGCAGTCGAAGTGGCTAAGTACTACGACTTTATCGAGGTTATGCCACCGGCTATCTATGCGCCTCTCATTGCCAAGGAGCAGGTCAAGGACATGGACGAGCTCCAGACCATTATAAAGAGCTTGATTGAGGTGGGAGATCGCCTAGGTAAGCCCGTTCTTGCCACAGGGAATGTCCACTATCTGGAACCGGAAGATGAGATCTATCGGGAGATCATTGTCCGCAGTCTTGGGCAAGGGGCCATGATTAACCGGACTATCGGCCATGGAGAAAACGCCCAACCAGCACCCCTACCAAAAGCCCATTTCCGTACAACCAATGAAATGCTGGATGAATTTGCCTTTTTAGGGGAAGACTTGGCGCGCAAGATTGTCATTGAAAATACCAATGCCCTGGCAGAAATCTTCGAACCTGTCGAAGTGGTCAAGGGTGACCTCTATACGCCATTTATCGACAAGGCCGAAGAAACAGTTGCCGAGTTAACCTATCAGAAGGCCTTTGAAATCTATGGAAATCCACTACCTGATATTGTGGATCTGCGGATTGAAAAGGAATTGACCTCTATCTTGGGGAATGGCTTTGCCGTGATTTATCTGGCCTCGCAAATGCTGGTGCATCGTTCCAATGAGCGGGGCTACCTGGTTGGATCGCGTGGATCCGTTGGATCCAGCTTTGTCGCGACCATGATTGGGATTACGGAGGTTAATCCGCTCTCGCCTCACTATGTCTGCAGCCAGTGCCAGTACAGTGAGTTCATCACTGATGGCTCTTATGGATCTGGTTTTGATATGCCGGATAAGGATTGTCCAAACTGTGGCCACAAGCTCAGCAAAAACGGCCAAGACATTCCGTTTGAGACCTTCCTTGGTTTTGATGGGGACAAGGTACCCGATATCGATTTGAACTTCTCAGGGGAAGACCAGCCGAGTGCCCACTTGGATGTTCGCGATATCTTTGGGGAAGAATATGCCTTCCGGGCAGGAACAGTAGGTACCGTCGCAGCTAAGACCGCCTATGGTTTTGTCAAGGGCTATGAGCGGGATTTTGGCAAGTACTACCGAGATGCCGAGGTCGAACGCTTAGCTCTTGGTGCAGCTGGGGTCAAGCGGACGACCGGTCAGCACCCGGGGGGAATCGTTGTTATTCCAAACTATATGGATGTCTATGACTTTACTCCGGTCCAGTATCCAGCAGATGATGTGACAGCTGAATGGCAGACCACTCACTTTAACTTCCACGATATCGATGAGAACGTCCTCAAGCTCGATGTCCTAGGACACGATGATCCGACTATGATTCGCAAACTCCAAGACTTGTCAGGAATTGATCCGAATGATATTCCTATGGATGACCCAGGTGTCATGGCCCTCTTCTCAGGGACCGATATCCTAGGAGTGACACCGGAGCAAATCGGGACTTCAACTGGTATGCTGGGAATCCCAGAGTTTGGGACCAACTTCGTTCGGGGCATGGTCGATGAAACCCATCCGACGACCTTTGCCGAGTTGCTTCAGCTCTCTGGTCTGTCTCACGGTACCGACGTGTGGTTGGGAAATGCTCAAGACTTGATCAAGGCGGGCATTGCCGATCTATCGACCGTTATCGGGTGTCGGGATGACATCATGGTCTACCTCATGCACGCAGGGCTCAAGCCTAAGATGGCCTTTACCATCATGGAGCGTGTGCGGAAAGGCATGTGGCTCAAGATCTCAGAAGAAGAGCGCAATGGCTATATCCAAGCCATGAAGGAAAACAATGTTCCTGAGTGGTACATCGAGTCCTGTGGAAAGATCAAGTACATGTTCCCCAAAGCCCATGCGGCGGCCTACGTTATGATGGCCCTTCGGGTGGCCTACTTTAAGGTGCATCATCCTCTCTATTATTACTGTGCCTACTTCTCGATTCGGGCCAAGGCCTTTGATATCAAAACCATGGGAGCTGGCCTGGAGGCCGTGAAAGCTCGAATGAAAGAAATAGCTGAGAAACGCAAGAATAATGAAGCTTCCAACGTAGAGATCGACCTCTACACCACCCTTGAGATTGTCAATGAGATGTGGGAGCGTGGCTTCAAGTTTGGCAAGCTCGACCTCTATCGCAGTCAGGCGACAGAATTCTTGATCGATGGGGACACCCTCATTCCACCATTTGTCGCTATGGATGGTCTAGGAGAGAACGTTGCCAAGCAAATCGTGCGGGCGCGTGAAGAAGGAGAATTCCTTTCTAAGACGGAGCTCCGTAAGCGTGGCGGTGTCTCCTCGACCCTGGTTGAAAAGATGGATGAAATGGGCATTCTTGGCAATATGCCAGAGGATAATCAGTTGAGTTTGTTTGATGATTTGTTTTGATGGATAAATGATTTTTATTCAAAAGAATTAGCTACCCTTAACTACAGATTCATATGAATTTGTAGTTTTTTAAAAAATACGATAAAGGCAGATAAAATGAGTATTCAATTTACTTCAAAAAAGGTTGGAGAGCTATTGAAAGAAGGGAATTTGCGGATTCCTTCTTATCAAAGACCTTATAAGTGGAACAGAAAGCATATTCGTAATCTTTTTTATGATTTACGAGATGCTATGGAAAAAAAGGAATATCAAGTTGGCTCTGTTATCTTTCATGATAATGGTGGATACTTAGATATTGTAGATGGGCAACAACGACTAATTTCTATTTCCTTGTTTCTTCATTCATTAGAAAAGTTAAAGGATTATGAAGGCGCTAATCAACTTTTAGGTGCTGAATTTGGAGAGATATCCTGCTATCATGCAAGCGAAAATTATAACGAGTGGGAAAATTTAACTCAATTGGTTGGTACAAGCCAGGCAAAAGATATTTGCGAATTCTTATTGGAAAATTGTTCTATTTCTTGTATCATCATGCCAGAGGAACGTTTGGCAGAAGCCTTTCAATTATTTGATTCTCAGAATAATCGTGGAAAATCTTTAGAACCTCATGATTTACTCAAAGCCTATCATCTGCGTCAACAAGACTCAGAAGATGAAAAAATTGTTGAGAAATGGGAGCAGTTTGTGGAAGATGACGATTTAAGTCTGAAAGATTTATTTGATAAGCATCTTTTCCGTATGAGACGTTGGTCTAGGGGAGAAACAGGACTAACTAACAAGCGTTATGGTTCTTATCTGCGTTTTACAGAAGATTTTATTGACGATTTTAAAGGTGTTGATTTAAATCAGAATTTTCCATACCTAGAATTATATCGTCATATTGAAAACTTCCCTATGTCAATTACTATGCCAATCATAGATGGAAGCAAATTTTTTGAATATATTGAATCTGTTCATCAAATGATTAAAGATCATATAGATGTTTTAAATAAACAGTTAGGAATTCTTAATGATCCTAAGAGTGAAGAAAATGGTTCAGATTACCCTGAAGGTATGTTAAAAATTTACAATAGTTCAAAGGGGCGCTATCGCAAGTGCCACAATCTGTTTCTAAACATTTGTTCTCTCTTTGCGGAGAGATTTGGAAAAGATAAGCTATCAAAGGAAATAGTAGAAACCTTGTTTATTTGGGCTTACTACCCCCGTGTGAAGTCTCGAGCCATATATGACGCTACTGTAGGAAACTACGCTGCAGGCGGGAAGTTCAGACAAAGAGAAGTTCAAAAACTATTTCAAGTTTTAGCCCATGCTGTGACTCCGAATGATTTCATGGTTAAGATAGATAGAGAATTATTTGAAAATTATACGATGGAACAAATTATAGAAGAGGAAAAAGATAAATGGTAGAAACACATATAAGCTTATCCGTTAACCGTTTGTTAAATGAAGATACCTATGCTATTCCTCTTTATCAGAGAAATTTTGCTTGGACTTATGATGAAATTGAACAATTATTGAACGATGTGGCAGATGCTTTTCAAGAAAAGAGAGACAATTATTATATTGGAACATTAGTTGTTAATGAAGAGAATGATCTTTTCAAAATAATAGATGGGCAACAACGGACAACAGCACTTAATTTGATTGCCTTAGCTTTGAAGCATGAGTTTGGTTTTGATAGATTGAAAGCTGTCAATCTTACCTTCCCAGCTCGGAAGAAATCAAACGATAATATTCAAAAACTATTTATCAATGAAAAAATTTCTGAGGACGATGAAAATGAATTAACTAGAGGTTACAGACATGCTAAAGATGCCTTGAAAAAAGTGCTAGGAGAGCGCCAACTTGAACCTCAGCCCTTCGTTGATTATCTTTTTAATAAAGTCATCATTTTTCGTAGTATTCTTCCTAAAGATTTAGATTTGAATCTTTATTTCGAACGTTTCAATTCTCGAGGAGAACAACTAGAGGCTCATGAGATTCTTAAGGCGCAAATGATGGCTAAGTTCGGTATAGATCAAGAAATGGCTCAAAAGTTTGCAAGAATCTGGGATGCTTGCGCAGAGTTTGATAAGCCAGTAGCAAGTCAATTTAAGATGAGGCGGAAGAGGGCAGATAATTTTCAGGAGCGTGAACGTATTTTCGGATGGCACTTTTCAAATTACTCATTTCATAATATTTATGATGATATTGATTTTTATCAAAATGAAAGAAGAAAGTTATCTGATATATTAGGGAAAAAGGTAAATGAAAAAATTACAGAAATAGAAAAAGATTTTGGTGACTATACCCAAGTTATTGATTTTCCGACCTTCTTACTCCATGTATTGGCGATTTGGGAAGGTAAGGATACCAGTGAGGTTCAGTTAGATGATAAGAAACTCTTAACTCTATTTGATATAAAAAATAAAAATGAGACTTGGGTTATTGAATTCAGTGAATTCCTTCTTAGAATGAAACATATTTTTGATAATTTCATTGTTAGAAATTCAAATATGGATTCTTCAAGCAGAAATAAGGATGAATGGTTTTTGCAGAAGGGGACTTACTATGAATACCAGCCAAATGGAAAAGCAAAAGAGCATTACATAGTTGAAGAACGCTTTACTAAGAATACATTTTCAGATTCAGAAATTAACAAAAACATCATTCTTCTTCAATCTATGTTTGCTGTGACTTTTACTGCCAATCGTGATAGTCGTTGGTTATATGAAAGTTTGCAATTCCTCTTCAACCATATTGAAGAGTTAGATCAACCGGAATTTGGTTCTTATTTTAAGGATTTTCTTGAAATAATGGCTGTAAGATATGCTGAGGGAAGATTGTTCACCGAGGAAGATATGCTCAAAAAATATGGTGATATTCCTGTTTATGCATTCAATTTTGTTGATTACATCTTATGGAAAAACCGTGAAGAATTAGGAAGGAAGTATAAAGGTGTTAAATTTGATCATTTCAAATTTGCTTATCGTCGTTCCATAGAGCATTGGTTCCCACAACATCCAAATAGTGATGAAAAAATTGAGAAAATGGATGATCAATTCTTACACTCTTTTGGGAACCTTTGTATCATTACAGATAGTCAAAATTCAAAATTTGGAAATTTAGTCCCGAGTGCAAAATATAAACAGTGGGAAGGAATTTTTGATCGTCAGAGTCTAAAGTTACAAATAATGGCTAATATAACAGAAAAAACTAAATGGGAATCATATCAAATAAAAGGACTTGAAAAAGAAATTTTACCTATGGTAAAAAGATTCATAGAAAGTAAGTCATAAGAATTGCCTTGATCATTAATTTCAAAAGGCTATTGTATATCTAATAGATTTACAATAGCCTTCTTTTTTGTTACAATGATAGATAGAAAGAAGGTGAGAATATGTCAAAGACGAGCATGAGTATCCGTTTGGATAGTGAGGTTAAGGAGCAGGCCCAACTGGTGTTTAATCATTTGGGAATGGATATGACAACAGCGATCAACATTTTCCTTCGTCAGGCTATTCAATATCAGGGCTTACCTTTTGATGTTAAATTAGACGATCATGGGAAGTTGCTTCAAGTCCTAACGGATGTAGAGCAAAATCGGAATATGAGTCAACCCTTTGAATCAGTCTCAGACTTGATGGAGGACTTACGTGCTTAAGATTCGTTATCATAAACAGTTTAAAAAAGATTTTAAGTTGGCAATGAAGCGTGGTTTGAAGGCAGACTTGTTAGAATTTTCTGATACAAGAAAAAGAACTTCCTGTCAGATATCGTGACCATCAATTGACTGATTCCAAGCATTTTCAAGGTGTTCGGGAGTGTCATATCCAGCCGGATTGGCTTTTGGTTTACAAAGTAGATAAGGACGAATTGATTTTAAACTTGCTGAGGACAGGAAGTCACAGTGATTTATTTTGATGGATTCAACGATCCTCGCTAAGTTTGAGGTTGGCTAATGATAGAAAAGAAAAAAAGAGCAATCCCCTGGAAGTCAGGGAAAGTCATTTCCATTCGCCTACGAAACGGCGTCTATGTCTTAGCGCAAATGGTGCGAGAGCCCTATCTGGTATTTTTTAACTATTTTAAGGAGGAAAATAGCTGGAAGGGAGTGACATTGAAAGAGGAGAATATTCTCTTTTGTAAAGCAGTCACTCGTCAGTTTCTACGCTCTAGTCCTGTAACGATTGTCAAAGATCTTGACCCTTTCTTAGATTATCGGCTGCCTAAAGAATGGATTTATAGCCATATGGGAGGGCATCCGATTACAGTTTCGGTGAAGGGACGGGATCGCCAAGTAGCTGGTTTTGGCCAACGGCTTTCCTTGGTTCAGGCGGATAAGGATAGTGGCCTACCAGAGGATAATCCTCTAATGGGCCTCTTCCAAGCCTATATCCTACCAGACATCCAAGAGCAAGATTGGGAGCGGGTCGGTCAGGCTGAGCTCATGTCACTTGAAGTCTTTCCTACGCTCAATGAACGTCTCTATCTCTGCTTTCTTTTTGGGAAAAATGTGAATCCAGAGCTAGATATTTCATTAGGAAAGTCCCTGCCCGATGAGTATGAAACCTATCTCGATATTCTTAGCAACAGCCCAGAGGCACGACGTCTCTATCTGGGTGAGGAGGATGACTAAGAAAGGAATGGAACATGAAGTTAGAAATTTTTGCAGAAGACAAACCAGCTGAAAAAGTCTTTGAGTACAAGCTAGAAGTGGCAGACAATGTGCTTCTCCTTTCCACCGCCATGCTCTCAGGAGCGATTGCTCTAGCCAGCTTATGTTCAGCCTTGAAAGAGTAGATGACAGAGAGTGGGACAGAAATCGGTCATTCGTTAGAATTCGATTTCGTCGTCCCACCTCCGCACAGTTGAGTAGGGCTGTAAAAGCTGATGAAATCAGTGTAGTAGAGCCCACTCAACCACTGCATCTTGCTCGACAATCCAAAGACAATTGAGAGGCTAGGACTTTTGTCCCAGCCTCTTTTCAGTCCTTTCAGATCGGATAAGTGTTTTCTTTGGCACTGGATTGTGTTACAATTTTTAGTGATAAGTGTTTGTAACAAGGAAATAGAAATACAATGGATGTTCTTCCAAAAAAAATGAAACAGAGGAGAAGCGCGTGGCAAGATATTTAGTAGGGCCTTACAACAATAGTTGGAACTTTATGGATGCGATTGAAAAAGCGCAGGATGGGGATACCATCGAGTTTGAAAATGGGTATGTCTTTCAATGGCCGACAAATAAAGTGATCGAGATCGACAAGAACCTTCATTTTGTGGGGCATGTGGTCCCAAATCCTAATGGAAATGGGCGCATGTTTACCAACATCATTGAGGCTTCCTTCCGATTTGTAGAAGGAGTTCAGGTGACGTTTGAAGATCTGTGGTTTAAAGTTGGTGGAAATTATACTACTTTGATCTTATGGAATGACTCAGACATCACCTGTAAACAGGTCTATTTTGAAGCAACCACTCAAACAAATAATGAATTTTTTATCTATATGGATACGCATTCGAAAATGACTTTGGAAGGAGTCGGAATGAAGGTTCCGGAAAAACACCAAAGTACCATCGGTATGTCCGCTTCGGAATTGTCCATTCGCAATTCAACGATTTTTTCTAAAATAAAGCTAAACGAAGGCTCCAAGTTGACCTTGGAAAATGTCCATATTGAAAAATTTGGGAATAATACGATCCATGCCAAGGACTCAGAAGTGATCGCAAAAAATTCAACGATTACAGGTGGAGATCTGGAAAATGATTTTCCACCAGTTTGGTTGAGGAATGTCATCTGGGAATCTGAAAACTGTAAAATAGAGTTGCCTACAGGAACTGGAATCTGTCTTGACAACAATGTTCAATTCAATTCGGATTCGGATCGTATGACCTCCATCAATTCATACAATAGTATGATCCGAGCTCACCAAGCGACATTTTCAGAATGTTTATGCGTCTATGAAGAGTCCTTTGCTTCTTTGACTGGAGAAACGACTTTCTTGAATGAGAATGCCCAAACCATTTCATTTGGAGTTTTTGATGAGAGTGTGTTGATGGCTGAGCATCTGATTTGCCATAAGATTGCGGATCCCAATATCCGACTTCAAAGTGGGGCCTTTGTGAAGGCAGGCACCATAACCTATAGGCAGGGCGATGCGCGTGATCTGACCAAGGAAATCGAGGATGGTTGTGACTATCTCATTGGTAGAGAAGTGGCCAAGGGCAATGCGCAAGTCGTTCCTGCGGGACAGGCGACGGATGCAACGGTGGCATCAACCCCTACAACGGGCTCTGGACCAGAGAAGAAACAAGATGCTCTTCAGGAACTCAATAGCCTGATCGGTCTTGAAAAAGTCAAACATGAGATCAAGAAAATGATCAACATGGTGGAATTTAACAAGAAACGAATCGCCAGTGGCAAGGCTCCTGAAAAGCAAACCTTACACGCTGCCTTTATGGGAAACCCTGGTACAGGGAAGACCACGGTGGCCCGTCTGTTGGGACAAGTGCTCTTTGATGCAGGTGTCCTCTCAGGGGAGGAATTCCGTTTTGTGGAAGCAACGGAGTCCGATCTGATCTCTTCGAATATTGGAGGAACAGCTGAACAGACCCAGGCCTTGCTTGAAAAAGCGCGTGGGGGCATCCTCTTTATTGATGAAGCTTATAGCTTGGATAAAAAGGACAGCGGTGCAGATTTTGGGATCGAGGCGATCAATACCATCCTCAAATTTATGGAGGATAATCGCGATGACATTATGATCATCTTTGCCGGCTATACCAAGGAAATGGAAGAGTTCTTAAAGACCAATCCAGGCCTTCGTTCTCGGGTGCCAAATAATTTCATCTTTGAAGATTTCACGGGAGATGAGATTGTCCAACTAGGGGAAATGATCCTAAGCAAAGGAGACTACAAGCTCGAAGACCGGGATTACTATGCGCGTCATGTCAAACGGGCCTATGATGGCTCGCTAGATAAGAGCAATGGTCGCTGGATCCGTAACCTGGATGAGCAATTGACCAAGACCATGGCAGATCGGGTGGTGGCCCAAGGTTCTGACGATATTGAGACCATCCTCAATAGTGATATCGATGCTGTCCTTAACCAAGGTAAGTATCAAGCCGGAGCCGATAAGGAAGAAGATGGGATGGCTGCCCTCAACCGTTTGGTTGGCATTGCCAAAGTGAAAGAGCAAGTGGAACAGTTCGTAGCTATGGCTGAGTTCAATCAAAAACGGGCTGAACAAGGTGGCATCGTCGAAGACACGACCTTGCACTCTCTCTTTCTTGGAAATCCCGGTACAGGGAAAACGACTGTGGCCCGTATTTTGGGCAATATCCTCTTCCAAAAAGGGGTGATCAAGCAGAAGAAATTCATCGAAGTTTCGCGGAGCAATCTGGTTGGAGGCTACCAAGGGCATACAGCCTTGAAGACGCGTGAAGTTTTGGAGAGTGCACTGGGTGGTGTCCTCTTTATCGATGAGGCCTATACCCTCTTTACCGGTGTAAATGATGATTTTGGGAAGGAAGCTTTGGATGAAGTCCTCAAATTTATGGAGGACCACCGTCGCGATATCGTTATAATCTTTGCTGGCTATACCAGAGAGATGCATGACTTCTTGCAGGTCAATTCAGGTTTGCAAAGTCGGATCCCGACTACATTTGACTTTGAAGACTATAGTCCAGATGAGATCGTCGAGATCGGTCTGTTGGGATTGCGCAAGCAAGGCTACCAAGTCAATGAAGCTCTTTATGGAGAGATCGTCAGAGAGAATTATATGCGTGCCAATGATCATAGTAATGGTCGCTGGGTCCGCAATCTTAATGAAAAACTCTTGCGCCAAGTATCGACTCGGGTAACCCGTGAAGGTAGTACGGATTACAATTCGATTTTGGATCAAGATTTGGAAGCCTTGAGGGAGAATGGCAATACAGAACATCCCCATACGGTAGATGATCAAGGCTATGTTCTTCCTTAAGCTAGAAGGAACAAGAAACAGGATTCTGCAGGAGCGGAATCCTTTTTGCATGGACTTATGGTATACTAGGAAGAGATCATTCACTTATGAAGGAGAAAAAAATGGTTTTACCAAATTTTAAAGAAAACCTCGAAAAATACGCAAAATTGTTGGTGGCGAACGGCATCAACGTGCAACCTGGCCATACCTTGACTTTGAACATCGATGTGGAACAAAGAGAATTGGCCCACTTGATCGTGAAGGAAGCCTATGCCTTGGGGGCACACGAAGTAATCATCCAATGGGCAGATGATTTTGCTACCCGGGAAAAATTCCTCCATGCACCGATGGATCGCTTGGACAACGTGCCTGACTATAAGATTGCAGAGATGAACTACCTCTTGGAACACAAGGCTAGTCGTTTGGGTGTCCGTTCTTCTGATCCAGGTGCCTTGAACGGCGTTGATGCAGAGAAGCTTTCTGCTTCTGCCAAGGCTTTGGGCATGGCTATGAAACCAATGCGCATCGCCACTCAATCCAACAAGGTCAGCTGGACCGTTGCTGCAGCAGCTGGTTTAGAATGGGCGAAAAAAGTCTTCCCAAATGCGGCGAGCGATGAAGAAGCAGTGGATCTCCTGTGGGATCAAATCTTCAAGACCTGCCGGGTGTACGAAGAAGATCCAGTCAAGGCTTGGGAAGAGCATGCTGCTATTTTGAAGAGCAAGGCAGATACACTTAATAAAGAACAATTCTCAGCCCTTCATTACACAGCTCCTGGGACTGATTTGACTCTTGGCTTGCCGAAAAACCACGTCTGGGAATCTGCCGGAGCCATCAATGCCCAAGGTGAAAGCTTCTTGCCAAATATGCCGACAGAAGAGGTCTTCACAGCTCCTGACTTCCGTCGTGCAGAAGGTTATGTCACTTCCACAAAACCGCTTAGCTACAATGGGAACATCATCGAAGGCATCAAAGTGACCTTTGAAAATGGAGAAATTGTGGATATCACAGCAGAAAAAGGCGATCAAGTCATGAAAGATTTGGTCTTCAAAAACAAGGGAGCGCGTGCCTTGGGTGAATGTGCCCTCGTCCCAGATCCAAGTCCAATTTCCCAATCAGGCATTACCTTCTTTAATACTCTCTTTGATGAAAATGCCTCTAACCACTTGGCCATCGGGGCAGCCTATGCAACCAGCGTAGAAGGTGGCGCAGAGTTCACAGAAGAAGAACTCGAAGCAGCCGGCCTCAATCGCTCAGATGTCCACGTCGACTTCATGATCGGCTCAAGCCAAATGAATATCGACGGCATCCGAGAAGACGGCACCCGCGTCCCAGTCTTCCGCAACGGAGATTGGGCAATATAGGGAGCAGGACAGAAATCGGTAGACGCAGTCTCGATTTCTACCTCGCTTTTCGATTTTAAGGCTCGGGCAAAAAAGGTCCACAGGACCTTTTTAGTCCCCCCGCACAGTTGATTAGGAAGTACGAGTACCGTAGGTAGGAGTAGTTCCAATAAACCACTGCGCCAAAAAATAATAAGGTAAAAAATATCCAACTGTTAAGAAGTTGGATACTTTTTTGGTCAAAACTTGATCATCAAAGTAAAATCAGGTATGATGGATGGTATGTTCTTTTATGAATAAATAAGATAATTATGACTGTCTAAGAATAAAATAGTATAGAAAGTAAGATCAATCTATGTTTCAACCAGTAAAAATCGAGTATTTGCCAAAAATGAATTTTCGATATCGTTTGTTAAAAGTAGAGAATGAGTGGTATCTAATGGAAATCGATCGGCCAATTGTGACAAGTTATTTTCTCCCATGGTTTACCTATTTTGTCCCCCATAAAGCTTATCAGCTGACCGAAGATGAAGTACAAACAATAGCTCCAAAAGTGCTTGAAAGAGATAAGAACATACTTTCAAGTCAGACTAAAGCAGGGATTTCAGCTCTTGGTGCTGGTTCCTTAGCAGTTTTACTAGGCAGAGCTTTTCCAATAGAGGATTATTTATATTTTAGCTCCCATCTACTTAATCTAGTGCTAATGATCCTTGTTCTATGTATTGTTATTGGACTTCGTATTTGGCTGAGTACTAGGAAAATAGAGACGGTAATGATAGCTTCTCAAAAAGCTAATAGAATCTATTGTCGCCCCGTAAAATTTAGGATAGTACTAAGAAATCTTTTATTGTTGATAGTTCCTTTGTTTTTGTCAAGTGCAATGATTTACTCAGTTTTGAGTAAAATTAAACCAAATTTAATTGTTCATATGGTCCTATTTATTACTTCATTTATGTATTTAGCATCAGCTATTTTAGGCTTATATGCTCCAGGCGAGGATTATAAGGTAAAAATAAAAAAATAGGAAAAATAATATTCAGTAAGGACTTGTTTCTCTGCTGAAAATTATAACTATCAAGAAAGATCAATCTATGTTTAAACCAGCAAAAATCGAACGGTTGCCCAAAATGAACTTTCGTTACCATTTATTAAAAGTTGATGGAGAGTGGTATTTGATGGAAGTCGATCGGCCGATTATCATTACCTATTTTCTTCCGTGGTTTGTTTATTTTATCCCTCATAAAGCCTATCAACTTACCGAGGATGAAGTAGAAACCATAGCTCCAAAAGTATTTGAACGAGACAAGAAGCGTCAGAGTTTAGTGAATAACAAAATTGGGAAGACATCCCTTGGTCTAGGTGTAACCTCCATGCTATTGGCAAGGGCGTTTCCAATAGAAAAATACCTCAATTTTACCTCTCACTTGCTTAATCTATCCTTGATGATGTTGATTTTAATTTTTGTAGTGGGACTTCGGATTTGGATGGGTAGAGGGGAAGGGATGCAGGAAATTGTGGCAGATAAAACACCTCGAAAAGTGTATTGCTTTCCTGAATATATAAAAAACATACTATTACTTTTAATATATGTAACTTTTCTTATAGTCATGTTCATTGCAGTATGTTATGCAATTTTAATAAACTTTGAGCCCAATTTTATAATACATTTTGGTCTATTAATCTCATCATTTCTGTTTTTTATCTCTGGGAATTTAATTTTTTATTCCCCAATTATCTCTTTCAAAGCTAAAGTCAAGTAGATCCAGTCAAGTGAAATTCAGAAGTAAGAGCAGCGTCCATCTGCTTTTGGACCTTAAAACAATTTTTTAGAAAGGAGCATGTCATGAAAAACGAAAAGAAAGTCGATATTGAGCAGGCGAACAAAGTCTACTTTAAAAGTTTAGCCAATACACGCGCTTCAGCGGCTATGATGATCAATTCGTGGACAGGCGTATTACTGTTCGCATTTGAAATCCTTTGTTTTTATTCGTATGATGTATCGAAAGGTATAAAACCATTTAGTCATTGGTTTTTTGATATCCTTGTCATCTATTGTCTTTACCATATCATTGCATTTTTCTTGTCGTTAATGGGGGCATTTATATATAGAAGACAAGTGTTGTCAACGACTCTACTCTTATTCACCTATGCAGGAATGTTTTTATCGCTCCAAGTCATGGGCTTGCTCATCATTGTTTCTGCTCTGGCAAATAAAGAATTTGAGGTAGGTTTCCCAAAATATGGCTTCATCGTCATTCCTTTTCTTGTGATTTGTACCTTATTGGGCTTTATTTATCATTATTTTTGGCTTAAGAAGCAGTTAAAGATTGGCTTTTCACCAACTAGAACCTTGGGAAATTATTTCGCAAAATCAAGTAGTTACAGTAGCAATGCCCTAACGATCATCTTCGTCTGCTCCATGATAGGAGCGGCCCTTACTGGCTATTATGGAGTGGTGCTAGGAGTATCCGTAAGCATACTATTCAGTTACGCCTTTACTCAGTTGCTGACAGAAGTGGGCTACCTTTTGTATTTGAAAACAAAAAGCAAGGAATACTGGGAGGATGAACCTGAGAATAATCCGACGTTGTGGGATTTACTATGGAATTGGTTGAAAGGCTTCAGTCTGAAAAAAGCTAAACTTCGTATTCCGTTAGAAATAGTGAGCTATCTATTGATAATTGTAGCACTTGATCATTTAGGATATGCTGATGCAAAGGTAAGACGACCAATTTTATTAGTGTGGTTTGTCAGAATGATTACCCTAGGAATCGTCTTGGACTTCTTCATTAGCATAGCGCGTACCATCATGCGTAAGTTTTCGAATAAAAAGCAAGGCAAAAAATAACAAAAAAATACCTAACCGAGAGTTTTCTCAGTTAGGTATTTTTGTCGGTTACGCTATTCTAATATCAAAAGGCCTTCTTTGATTTCAAATGGGTTGTTTGGGTTGATGCGGTCATAGAACATGATGCCGTTGGTGTGGTCGATTTCATGTTGAACGACGATGGAGTTGTAGCCTTTGAGTTTGATGCGTTTCTTTTCCCCATCTTTTGTGAAATACTCAACCGTCACGCGGGCATGTCGAACCACATAGCCTGGGACGTTGCGGTCTACAGAGAGACAGCCTTCCCCATCTCCAAGAGCCGCATCTTGCACAGAATGGGCAACAACCTTTGGATTGTACATGACTTCTTGAAGGCTATAGGCTTCTTTTGGTGGGTTGCCATCGGCATCTTCTGGATTGGGCACCAAAACAGCGATAATGCGTTTCGAGATGTCCAGCTGAGGAGCAGCGAGTCCCACTCCTCCACGGAGGCCAAGTTTTTCAGCCATAACAGGGTCTTGAGAATGGTGCAAGAATTGCATCATTTTTTCACTCAGGATAATTTCCTGATCAGACAAAGGGAAGGTCACATCTTCCGCAACAGCTCGAAGTGTTGGATTTCCTTCGCGGATGATGTCATCCATATCAATCAAATGGGATGCTCTTGTAACTTTTTCAATTGCTTTCATTGTCTTACTCTCACTTTCTTTCTACCTTCCATGATAACACAAAAGAACGTGAAATTAAAGTTTTCTGTCAGTTGTTTCCGTGTGTTTGATGGACAAGTCGCCCATTCTTTTTTGGTCTAAAATCGTATAGACCCGCCCTTCTCTTTGGATCAACCCCTCGTCAATCATCTGCTTGATCACGCGGCTAAGGTGGCGGTAGCTGATCCCAAAACGCAGGGCCAGTTGATTCATCTTGGGCTTGAGGATCCCGTTTTCATCACCATGTTCCAAAAAATGTGTAGCGAGGCGCTCCTTGACCGAATAATGAAAGTTAGCAGGAGCCAAATAGTTGATCTGGTGCAATTTCTCAGCCAAGGTCTTGGCCGTAGAGCGCAAAAAGGTGGGATCCAGCAGGAGGCGGTCCTTGAAATGCCGAGCAGAGAGCTGGACGACTAGTGAGTCTTGGTCTGTAATGACCGATGTGATACAGACCCGATCGAGCAGGAGCTCAATCTCTCCTAACAGTCCAGGTTTTTCTTGGATTTCAAGGATGGTGTCGCTACCATTTTCAAGACTGTGGACGATCTTGAGCCGACCTTTGAGAAAATAAGGAATGACATCTTGGTCAGAACCCTGGCGGCAGATATACTCTCCAGCCTGATAGAGAACGAGGTCCAGCTGACTAAGACAGTCACCTGGAAAGATCTGATCCAATTGGTAATCAGTGATGATCTCCATGAGTTTCGTAGATGGGGAAATTTTTTTCATCTCAATCTCCTAAAATAGGACAAATGTCCTATTTTTCTCTTTCTAAATTGATTATACTAGGATTCTATTGAAAATACTAGTTTGAATCTTTTCTAAAAAAATAGTAAAGTCAAATGTTACCAGTAAAGTGTAGGAAATAAAAAAATGAAAAAAACAATGGAAAGAATCAGTCTCTTGAGCTTGTCGCTCATGCTGATCTCATCTTTTTCAATTACAGCCGGTTTGCCAGCTATGAAGGCCTATTTTAGCCAATTCGGATATTCAGCAGGCCAGGTGGAACTCTTGGTTTCCCTGCCGGCCTTTGCGGTTGTGGTCATGCTCTTTTTAAATAGCCTGATCGAGCGGTGGATGAGTGAGCGCCAGATGATTGTCGCAGGGCTCTTGCTCTTTTCAACTAGCGGCCTTGTGCCTTTGGTCGTGCAGGACTATCCTCTCATCTTTCTGAGTCGTATTCTCTTTGGTTTGGGGACAGGAATGATCAATGCCAAGGCTATTTCGATTATCAGTGAACGGTACTCAGGCAATGACAAGACTCGGATGCTGGGCTATCGGGGGTCTGCTGAAGTGGTGGGCTCTGCCATCTTGACTTTTATTGTTGGACAACTCTTACCCCTAGGCTGGCCAGCGATCTTTGCCGTATATGGAGGTGGTTACTTGATTTTACTCCTCTATATCCTTTTTGTCCCCTATCCTAAGGGGAAAAAACAGGCTAGCTTGAAGGAGAAAAAGAAAGGTTCCGCACGCCTTCGCTCCCCTCAATGGCGTTTTAGTCTGATGCTAGCCGTGATTGCTGGTATCATCATTTGTTTCAATTCTATCATTAGCCTGCGCGTGCCGGATATCATTGTTGACGCTCGTATGGGAACGGCGACAACAGCTGGAACAGTCCTAAGTCTGATGCAATTGACAGGGATTGTAGCGGGAGTGGGATTTGCTAGTTTGACACATGTTTTCAAAAAGAACTTGCTCATGATCATGTGCTTTGGTTTCGGTCTAGCTTTAGCCTTGATTGGCTTGTCTGGACAGCTGTGGAGCCTGGTTCTAGGAACCCTCTTGGCAGGATTTACCTACAGTACGGGGGTCACCAGTATCTTCTATCACTTATCTGAAAAAATTCCGACTAATCTCCTGAATCTTGCGACCTCGCTTGTCTTGATTGGCTGCAATCTCGGATCAGCCGTCTCTTCTTTCTTCATCCAGTTGGTGACGCCACTAGCTCCTTCCAATCATCTGCTCTTTGTCTGGATTGGTGCTTTGATGCTCCTAACAGGAGTCTTCGCCTCACAATTACTAGCACGAACGAAATGATGGAGAAATCATTTCGTTTTTTTAATTCAATCTATTGCGTCCTGTCACTAGCTCGTGTTATTATAGGAGGAGTGTGAAAAAAAGATTAGTTTAAAGGAAAAAATAATGAAAAGAATCATGGAGAAAGTGAGTATTCTCGCGCTTTCATTTATTTTGACGACCTCGTTTTCGATTTCGAGTGCGCAGTCGGCCATGTTTGCCTATTACAAGGGAATTCCTCACAGCATGATTGAGCTCTTGGTCTCGCTTCCTTCTGCAGGGATCATGGTTTCACTCATCTTCAATAAATGGATTGGGCGCCTATTTTCAGAGCGTCAGATGATTGTGATAGGCCTAGTCGCTTACGCTCTATGTGGCTTTATTCCCTTAATCAGTCCAGCTTATCCGGTTGTCTTTTTGTCTCGGATTATTTTCGGGATGGCGGTTGGCTTGCTCAATGTTTCTGCCATTGCCATTATCAGTGAGCGCTATAAAGGAAAAGAACGTGTCCAAACCCTTGGCATTCGGGGTTCTGCAGAGGTTGTTGGGACAGCTGTTTTGACCTTTGGAGTGAGTCTCTTGATTCGCTTTGGCTGGCAGGCTGCCTTTCTCGTCTACGGTATCAGTATTCCAATCTTACTTTTATATCTCTTATTTGTGCCATATGGATCTATGACGGAAGCAGTGGAGGAAAAACACCGGGATGTCAAGATGACGGGGGAACAATGGCGGACAGCGCTCGGCTTAGCAGTCGTTGCGGCGTCGATCGTCTTGTCCAATGTCATGATCACCGTTCGGATTCCAAGTGTGGTCGAGCAAGTAGGGCATGGTACTGCCCAAACTGCTGGGATTATTTTAGCAGCCATGCAATTTGTTGGGATCTTGGCAGGTTTGGCCTTCTCGCCCTTGACCCAGCTGTTTCGCGATCGCTTGTTGGTAGTTTCGGGAGTGGCCTATGGCTTGACCCAACTGTTGATCGGGGTTTCTACCAATCTCTGGATGCTCGCCATTGTGACCATCCTTGCAGGTTTTGCCTACAGTGTAGCTCTTACAACAGTTTACAATGTCTTGTCAGATAAGATGCCAGCAGGGGTCTTGAGCCAGGCAACGTCCATGGCGGTTTTGGGATGTAGTACAGGTTCGATCGCAACGACCTTTGTCCTTAGTCTATTAGGGACGATCTCATCTACTCCAGCCTTCATTTTTGGATTTTCTGGTATCCTCATGATCCTGATTTCCTTTTTTGGCCTTTGGATTGTGCGAAAGAGCGGGAAGTAATCATGCGGCTAGATAAATTTTTAGTGGATTGTGGCGTGGGGAGTAGGACCGAGGTCAAGCAGCTTCTCAAGCAAAAGAAAATCGCAGTGAATGGAAAAAAAGAGACAGCAGGGAAGCTACAGATTGATCCAGACAAGGATCAGGTGACCTTTATGGGGGAAAATCTGGTCCATGAAACCTTTGTGTATTATCTGCTTAATAAACCAGCTGGAGTCATCTCAGCGACTGAGGATGACTATCACCAAACTGTCTTGGATCTATTGGATGAGACAGCCCGTCACAAGGAAGTCTTTCCTGTCGGGCGCCTAGATATCGATACCCATGGCTTGCTCCTTTTGACCAATAATGGTAAGCTCGCCCATGCCATGCTTTCACCGAAGAAACATGTGTCGAAGGTCTACCGTGCCCAGGTGGCTGGGATCATGGATGAGGCAGATGTGGCCCGTTTTGAAGCAGGCATTGCCCTCAAAGACTTCACGACTTTGCCTGCGAGATTGCAGATCTTAGAGGTGGATGAGACAAGCGCCAGTTCCTATGTCGAAATTGAAATTGCAGAAGGAAAATTCCATCAGGTCAAGCGCATGGTCGCTGCCTGTGGCAAGGAAGTGGTGGATTTAGAGCGGATCTCTATGGGTCCTCTAACGCTAGATCCAACTCTTGAATTGGGGGAGTGGCGGAGACTCCAACCTTCTGAACTCAAGTCCCTAGAGGTCTTCGGAGTTCCCTTATAAGCAAAAAACCAAGAGGCTGGGACAAAAGTCCTAGCCTCTCAATTGTATTTGGATTGTCGAGCAAGACGCAGTGGTTGAGTGGGCTTTACTACGCTGATTTCATCAGCTTTTACAGCCCTACTCAACTGTGCGGAGGTGGGACGACGAAATCGAATTCTAACGAATTACCGATTTCTGTCCCACTCTCTATTTTTTTGTATCAAAAAAATGTACTTAAAATACAAAAAAGCATATATAATAGCTTGTCTTCTCAAAGTAAATCGATTATAATGAAAAAAGATGGGTTGTGCATAAAATCACAATATGTAGTGATAATTTTTCGACTCACATACCTTATCTAGTAAACGTAGAAAAAGGAGAAAAATCGTTTATGAAAAAGTGGCTCTATTCTGTTGTGACAACAGTTGCCCTATTTTTACTAGCGGCTTTAGGATTTGCCAAACCCAATAGTCCGGCTAAAGTCCATGCAGATACGATCAATGATGTTGTGACATCTGTAAACATCTCGAAATCAACTGGTGGGGCCATTACAGATCCACTCGGTGTTTGGGAAAGTTTTCAAGTTGAAGCAAACTTTGTGTTGCCAAATGGACGTGTAAAAAAGGGAGATCAGACTGTTATCCAACTTGGAGATGACTTTAAGGTCTTTGAAACGGACACCATCGACCTGCTGGATCAAAGTGGTCAAAAAGTTGCGACAGCAACGGTAGATGATCAAAGAAAAGTCATCACTGTAACCTACACGGATTATCCTGAAAGAATGGCCAATGTGACAGGGAAACTGCGTTTCTTTGCGCGTGTAGACCACCAAGTCGTCAAAGGGCAAAAGACACTTGATTTTACTCTTACGATCGATAAGAAAGTGATTTCAGGTGGGAATATCGATTACAAAGGGGTCAATCCGGGTGAAAATCCTCCTACTCCGGAAGTCTTTAGCAAATGGGGCTGGACCAACTCAGATAATAAATTAAAATTGACCTATACCTTGAACATCAATCAAGGTCACACAGCTCTTCATAATATTGATATTAAAGACCAATTGGCCTTTACAGATGGAAAAATCAAAGCAGATTCTATCAACATCCATACTGGAACTTGGCAGATCGATAACGAAGATGGCGCCTATCACTTAAGAGACACCACAAATGTCACGAAGAATTATTCCCCTGTTGTCAGTGCCGATGGTCGTTCTCTAACGGTTCATATTGGAGATCTAGCTCCAGAACAAGGAATGACGATTCGTTATGATGTTTATTTGGACAAGGTCCCAGCCATCAATACATCCTACAAAAACAATGCTAGCATGACAGCTACAGAAATCAAGGAGCAAAATAAGGTTGCAGATATTCTGTATCAGTTCCTTGATGGAAAATTTAATGGTGAGAAATACTCCTTCACTATTCATAAAAAAGGTGAAAATGGTCAGGCTCTTGCAGGTGCTGTTTTTGCTGTGACAGCAGATGATACAGGTGAGCAAGTGGGAACCATTACGACAGATGAGAATGGTGTTGGCACCATTACTGGTTTGATCAAACAAGCTTATACGGTTAAAGAAATTCAAGCTCCGACAGGCTATGTGCTCTCTGAAAAACCTATCAAGATCAGCAAGGATGATTTTGGAAATGACCTCGCGATTTCTCGTGATGTCGTAAACCAAAAAGAAAAAACAAGCGTTGCTGGTCAAAAGACATGGAATGATAATGATAACCAAGATGGCAAGCGTCCATCAAAAATCACCGTCAACCTCCTAGCAAATGGAGTTAAAGTTGCTTCTAAAGAAGTGAAACCAGATGCTACAGGAACTTGGGCTTATCATTTTGATAATCTCGATGTGGTCGATGATGCTGGCAATGTCATTGCCTACACTGTTTCAGAAGAACCTGTTGAAGGCTATGAAGCGACTATTGAAGGAACCAATATTACCAACAGTCGGACACCAGAAGTTGTTGAGATTCCAGTAACGAAAGTTTGGAAAGACAATGATAACCAAGATGGCGTTCGTCCTGACAAGGTCACTGTTCGTCTCCTTGCAGATGGTACAGAAGTAGCTAGCCAAGAGCTAAGTGCAGCGACTGATTGGAAGACAGTCTTTACCAATCTTCCAAAATACAATCACGGCAAACAAATTGTCTACACAGTCACAGAAGACACAGTAGCCAATTACTCTGCTGCGATTGATGGAACAACCATTACCAATAGCTACAAGCCAGGTAAAACCAGCGTTACTGTTACAAAACGTTGGGAAGACAACAATGACCAAGATGGCAAACGTCCAAGCGCCATTAAGGTACAGCTCTATGCAGATGGCAAAGCTCAAGGAAAAGAAGTGGAACTTTCTGCTAAAAATAACTGGACCCATACCTTTAGCAATTTGCCTCTAAAAGCGAAAGGCAAAGAGATTCAGTACCAAGTGAAAGAAGTTGGGACAGTCAAAGGCTATACTAGTACGGTCGATGACAGTAACAAGGGAAATGTAGTGATCACCAATAGCCGCACACCAGAAGTAACAGAAGTAGCGGTCAAGAAGATCTGGGATGATGCAGACAATAAAGATGATCTTCGTCCTGAAAAAATCACAGTTCGTCTCCTTGCGGATGGTCAAGAAGTAGCTGTAAAAGAAATCACAGCTACTGATAATTGGCAGGCAAGCTTCACGGATCTACCCGTATACAAGGAAGGTAAGAAGATTGCCTACACGATTACAGAGGATCCAGTAGCAGGTTATACAAGCAACATTGATGGTTTCACGGTAACCAACCGTCATACGCCACCAACAACACCTCCTACCACACCACCAAGCACACCGCCAACGACACCGCCTACAACCCCACCAACGACACCGCCAACAACACCTCCTACAACGCCACCGACGACACCACCAACAACGCCGCCAAGCACACCGGAAAAACCAGAAACTCCAACCACACCAAAAGAAGGAAAGAAAAAAATTCTTCCATCAACTGGTGAAGTTGTTGCTTACGGGTTGACCATACTCGGTGCACTCTTAGCAATTTTTGCTTTGGCTTTGCTCTTGCGTGGTAAACGGAAAGAGAAATAAGCTTCATACCGATAAAAGGCAAATATCCCAAAAGATATTTGTCTTTTTGAATAAGTTGCTTGAAGAATGATCCATCAAACTGTCCAAATTCCCAAGGTTCTTTTTAGAAAAGTGAAAAGCTCCTCTCAAAGGAAACATAAGTGTTTGACAGAAAGATGAAATCTTGATAGAATAAGAAGGTCGAATAGACAACTAACTCTTTCTTGGTAGCAGGATATGCCAAACCTGCCACTCGGATAGAGCATAAAGAAAAGGAGCTTATCATGGCAATCTCAAAAGAGAAAAAAAATGAAATCATTGCACAATACGCACGTCACGAAGGTGACACTGGTTCAGTAGAAGTACAAGTTGCTGTCCTTACTTGGGAAATCAACCACTTGAACGAACACATCAAACAACACAAAAAAGACCACGCTACTTACCGTGGTTTGATGAAGAAAATCGGTCGCCGTCGTAACTTGTTGGCTTACCTTCGTACAAACGACGTTAACCGTTACCGTGAGTTGATCAACTCTCTTGGACTTCGTCGTTAATTCAAGATACAAAGGCCGTCAAAAGCACAAAGCAAAAATAGGAAAATTGACGAAGAAGCTTCAGCTTCTAGGAGATTTTATCTTTTTTGCCAAGTGCTTAGGCCGTGTTCAATTGAGCATATCTTGAAAATAAGGCTACTCTAGTTGAGTAGCTTTTTTGTTTTTTGTCACCTTGCCTCGATATACTCGAGTATAATCTTCGGCTACGGTTCCTAGCATCGTAAGGTAAAATAGACCAGATCTATCTCCCTTCGGGGAGATTTTTTGTTTTCACCAAGATTTTAGCCCGAGCTCAAAACAGCTCTCTGGATTCAGAGGGCTTTTTTGTTATCTTTTTTCGGACAAGATTCATGATTCTGAGTAAGTCGTTTTATTTGACAGATGTAATTGACAGAGTTACAATAGACACATCTTAAGAAATAGAGGTTATCGATATGATTGATATTACATATCTAGATGGTGCAAAACAAGAAAGAGTCATGCATTTTGATTCCTACGATGAGTTTGAACGCTCCCAACAAGCTTGCTTGATTGGGGTAGCAGATTTTTATCCTGTTGTGAAACTGACCTATAATGGGCATGAATTGGATTACCAAGGGACTTACGGAGATGTCTTCTTCTATTTGATGAAGCAAGATTTGACCCAGTACCAAAACTAAAGGAGAAAGAAAATGGCAAAAGCAATTACAGACGCAACATTTGAAGCAGAAACAAAAGAAGGCTTGGTCTTGGTAGACTTTTGGGCAACCTGGTGTGGTCCATGTCGCATGCAAGCTCCTATTTTAGAAAAATTATCGGAAGAACTTTCGGAAGATGAGTTAAAAATCCTAAAAATGGACGTGGATGAAAATCCAGAAACAGCGCGTGCTTTCGGCATTATGTCCATCCCAACCTTGCTCTTTAAAAAAGATGGGCAGGTTGTTAAACAAGTAGCAGGAGTGCATACCGCAGCACAAATTAAGGCCATTGTGGCTGAGTTGAGTTAAAAAGCAAAAAAGCTAAAGAAGAATGAACCTTCTTTAGCTTTTTTTGAATTTTATTCTCCCAATTCTGCACTGTAAGCAATAATTTGATCCACAGTGTCTGAAAGGAATTGGATGGTATCGCGAAGTGGTTTGTCAGTTGAGATATCTGCTCCGATGATCATAGCTGACTCAAGTGGGGTCTTGCTACCACCTGATTTAAGGAGGTCTAGCCAATCTTTAGCTCCGTTTTCGGAGCTCTTCAAATGCAGGTAACCCGCTGTTGAGATAACCAAGCCAGCTGAGTAGGTATAGCTGTAAAGCCCCATGTAGTAGTGGCTTTGACGCATCCAGGTCAAGGCTGCATCGTCATCGATTTCAACGGCGTCTCCCCAGAATTCTGTCAAGACTTCCTTCATGATGCTATTGAGCTTGCTAGCACCGAAGGTGCCACCTTCTTCAATCAAGGTGTAAACCTTGCGTTGGAAGGCTGCTTCCAACAAGTGGGTGATGAAGTTGTGGAAGTAGGTATCTGTCAAACGGTGAGCCAAGGCAAAGCGTTTTTGACGAGGATCGTCAAACTGGTGTTCCAAATAGTCGCTGAGGAGGAGCTCGTTAAAGGTAGAAGGAGCTTCCACATAGTAGGTCGACATGTGGGCGTTGAAGTAGCTTTGGTTGTTGTCTGAGAAGATGAATTGACCAGAGTGTCCGATTTCGTGGATCAGGGTGTAGACATCGCTCATCCGTCCTGTCCAGCTCATGAGGACATAAGGGTGGACACGGTATGGGTCAGCGGCATAACCACCGGAATCCTTGCCTTCATTGGCTGCAAAATCGACCCAGCGTTCGGTTTGGTAGCGGGCAATTTCGCGGGAGTATTCTTCTCCAAGAGGTGCCACAGATTTCATGACCAAGTCATAAGCATCATCAATGGTGACATCTGGGTTGAGCGCGCTGTCCAAATCCAACTTCCAATCAGCAAAGGTCATTTTCTCAAGGCCATTGACCTTGGCCACGTGTTTGAGGAATTTTTGAGCGACCGGAGCGAAGTCCTTCATGATCAGGTCAATCTGGCGATCAAACATGGCACGATCTACTTCCTGCTCAGCCAAGAGGTAGTCAAAGACAGAGTCGTAGCCCCGCATATCTGCAATCAGCTTTTCAGACTTGACTTGAGCTAGATAGGTAGCAGCAGCCGTGTTTTGGTGCTTGCGGAGACCTTCTGAGAAAGAACGAAAGGCTTTTTCACGAACTTCCGCATTCTCATGGTTTTGGTAGAAGTTTTCATAGGTGACAAAACTATTTTTGTAGACTTTTCCATCCACTTCGAAATCAGCCATTTCAAAGTCGCCTGCCCGCATCTTGGTATAGATGTCTTGTGGTCCGTAGAAGACTTCACCCAGGTTGGTCAAGGTCTTTTCCACATCAGCTCCCAAGTAGTGAGCTTTCTTGATTTTGGCTTGGCGAATGGCAAAAGTTAGGTGAGGAAGTTGTCCCAGGCGTTCGAGGACATCTTCATCTGCTTCGACCAAAGCATCATCAAAGAAGGAAAGTTCGACGCTGGCCCAAGTTTCGAAATCCATCCCTGCTTGGGCAATCTCTGCGAAAGCTTCGTCGCCAAAGTCAGTCGTTTGGGGCATAAAGCTGTAGTTACCAATGTGGCTGAGTTGAATCTGAATCTGTTCAAAGATGGCAAAGGCAGCTTCGAAGTCTTCAAAGGTGTGGAGGTTACCCTTGTAGTTACGGACAAATTCATTGATTTCTTCACGTGTTTTTTCAATGGCACGCAAGAAGTCTTCTTGGTCTTGGTAAAGGGCTGTGAGGTCCCAGAGTTCGTTCTCAGGAAATTCAGAACGTTTTTTTAATTCCATAATGTTCTCCTTTTGATCGGTATTCTTCCTTAAGTATAGCAGAAAATAGGACAGAAACAT
Source organism: Streptococcus caecimuris (assembly GCF_943193075.1). NCBI lineage: Bacteria > Bacillati > Bacillota > Bacilli > Lactobacillales > Streptococcaceae > Streptococcus > Streptococcus caecimuris. Next base: position 117,781 of record NZ_CALPCT010000002.1, read on the forward strand.
AGAGGGAGAGGGGAAAATGCTTGTGTAAAAATCTTGAAAGAGCTGGAAAAATTGACCATTTTTGATATACTAGGATAGAAATGAGGAGGTTTTTATGAAAAAGGTTATGATTTCACTACTGGCGGGTGCGTCCGTTCTAGCTCTGGTGGCTTGTACGCCCAAACGCTATGAACGCCAAAGTAAACCAAAGACAGCAACGTCATCATCGGTTAAAAAAGAAAAGAAGGATACGGGTCAAAAGTATTATCAAGAGGTTTTGGAGCGGTATGCTAAGTATGATACAGCTCTTAAAAATGGCGATAAGTCAGGCCTGTTTGCGGAATTAGGTAAGATAAAATCTGGCTCAGAAGAAAGCATCTATCTAGATGCTTTGGAGCGCTTAGGAACTCCGGTAACCTTCCAATACGCTTTTACAGACTTGAACAAAGATGGTGTGGATGAGCTCTTGGTGTCCAATCAATACACTGGAAAAAAACAATATGTTTCTGCCATCTATTACCTCAAGGGTCAAGAAGCCGAATTGCTCCATACAGCTTATACAGCTGCGGTTGGTGGCTATCGCTCCAGCCTAGACCTTTTTGATAATGGGCAAATTGTCTACGCCACTTGGCAATCTGTGAGCCCAGACCGGGAATTGACCCTTTATTCGCTAGGAAAAGGGGAAGCCAAGGAAGAAAAGAAAGCAACCATTCAAATTGGTGGGGACCAAACAGCAGAGAAGGCTCTTGGGATTTCAGCCAAGCAGTTGGACCTCAGTAAGCTGGACTGGAAAACTTTTGACGGTTCAGGGGATTCCAAATCAACAGCAAAAGCAGAAGAGAAAAAATCAGAAAGCTTCCAAGTGCAAGTCAGTGTGTCGGATCTTCGTATTCGAAAAGAACCATCTACTTCAGCTCCATCTGCAGGAATGATCGCAAAAGGAACTCATACCATTACGGAAACCATAGATGCGGATGGTCATACCTGGGGCAAATTAGAATCTGGACAAGGCTGGATTGCCCTTGACTATACAACGCGAGTGGATGGAAATGCCGAATCAGCTCCTGCCCCTGCCAAAACAAGCACTGAGATGAATCTAGATGAAATAAAAGCTGGAAATTTCTCAAGTGTAGCGGGAGTTTGGAAAAATAAGTACGGTACGAGTATTGAGTTTGATGCGCAAGGAATTGTGAAGGTCAATGGTAGTGCTGTCAATGGTGTTCAATTTTCTGGTTTTTACTTCAAGGAAGGCAATTTACACGGAGTTAGTCGGATGCCTGGGGCAACGAATGACACGCCTATTCTTTTCATTCCTTCAAGAGAAGGTGGCAGTGAATCCATTTACTGGAGTAAGAGTGATGCTACGAATGGGAACGATTTGTACTACCGTGTGAACTAAAAAATAAGGAGACAAACATGAAAAAAATTGGAACATATTTACTAGCTGCAGCCCTCTTGCTCTCCCTAGCAGCTTGCGCTCCAAAACGCTATGAGCGTAAGCACAGTCCGGTAGGAGCTTCATCGGTCAAAAAATCATCTGACAAAGCCCAAGAAAAAGAGCAAACAGAAGAAGCTAAGTCAGATGAACATGATAAAGAAGCCATTGGAACCTTGTCAAAAGCAGACCAAGCGGATATCTACTCGATTATTGAAAACAGTGCGTCTTTGACTTATTCACTTCAGGTGCAACCGACTCGTTTGCTGGAGTTGAACAATGATCACGGTGCGGTTGATGGTTACCCGCAAGACATGTTCATTGATTACTACAATACCTACACGCCGGGAACCTATAATCTGCAAGATATCATTGATAAATTGAATGCTGAAGAGACATCGGACTCTATCCGTAGTCTGTCACAAGACAAGCTCATCCAACTGACAAACGAAAAGAAGGACGGCTGGCTCTATTCGACAAAAGACAAGGCCTTCTACGAAATTGTACCTGGTGGTCGTGGAGGAGCGATGCCACCGATGCAAATCCCTTCACCGGATGAATGGGTGGTCAATGAAGATTCAGTTGAAGTGACAACGACTATCCAAGGAACTTCTGATCCATACAGACGTTTTGTCTTGAAACGCAACAACAAGAATTACAAGGGTGGAACCCATAAAACACGCTTTTATGTCGACAGTACAGAATTCGTGAAATCTTAAAAATAAATAGAAGCTATACCTGGATCTAAAATTTTTATATAGGTCTCTTGGAAGATTCGCAGAAAAAGGCCCGTAAAGCCTTTTTCTTTTGGGCTTGAATATGTTAAAATAAAAGGTATACGTGCTTGGATACAAAGATGAGGATATAACATATAGATGGGCTGCGTCAATCAATGCTATCATGCGTAATTGAACCCGGCCGAAAAGCTGTGTAAAAAAGATAAACTGTCTTGTCTTCATCGAAGACTTCGTCAGTTTCCTATTTTTACTTTGCTTTTGACGGCCTTAGTATCTTGATAGTTGAACACGGGCTAAATCCCTAGTGAAAAAGATAGATTTCCTGGTGTGCGTGGCACACTGCGTCAATCTCCTATTTTCATACGGGATTCTTCACGCCCTTTGTATCCTGATTTTTGTAGGCAAGTCGTATAATTTTATCAATCCAAAGGGGATTACAATGACAAAACAAGTGTTTCAAACGACTTTTGCGGGTCGTGAGTTAATCGTAGAGACTGGTCAGGTTGCGAAGCAAGCAAATGGCTCTGTTGTCGTGCGTTATGGTGAGTCAACTGTCTTGACTGCTGCCGTTATGTCTAAGAAAATGGCAACTGGGGATTTCTTCCCACTTCAAGTCAACTACGAAGAAAAAATGTATGCGGCTGGGAAATTTCCTGGTGGCTTTATGAAACGTGAAGGACGTCCTTCAACAGATGCGACTTTGACAGCGCGTTTGATCGACCGTCCGATCCGTCCAATGTTTGCGGAAGGTTTCCGTAATGAAGTGCAAGTCATCAACACAGTCCTTTCTTACGATGAAAATGCATCTGCACCAATGGCAGCGATGTTTGGTTCATCATTGGCACTTTCTATCTCAGATATTCCGTTTGACGGACCAATCGCTGGGGTACAAGTAGGCTATGTGGACGGGGAAATCATCATCAACCCAACGCAAGAACAAGCAGAGCGCTCTCTTCTTGAATTGACAGTAGCTGGTACCAAACACGCTATCAACATGGTAGAGTCTGGTGCCAAAGAATTGTCAGAAGAAATCATGTTGGAAGCTCTTCTCAAAGGGCACGAAGCCGTTAAAGAATTGATTGCCTTCCAAGAAGAAATCGTTGCGGCAGTTGGGAAAGAAAAAGCAGAAGTTGAATTGCTTCATGTAGATGCTGACTTGCAGGCTGAAATCATCACAGCCTACAACAGTGACCTTCAAAAAGCGGTTCAAGTTGAAGAAAAATTGGCGCGTGAAGCTGCAACTCAAGCAGTGAAAGACCAAGTCACAGCAGTTTACGAAGAAAAATATGCCGACCACGAAGAATTTGACCGCATCATGCGCGACGTGGCTGAAATCTTGGAACAAATGGAACACGCAGAAGTGCGCCGTTTGATTACAGAAGACAAGGTTCGTCCGGATGGTCGTAAGGTCGATGAAATCCGTCCTTTGGATGCGGTTGTTGACTTCCTTCCTCGCGTTCACGGTTCAGGTCTCTTTACGCGTGGACAAACTCAGGCTCTTTCTGTCTTGACTTTGGCACCAATGGGTGAAACGCAAATCATCGATGGTTTGGATCCTGAGTACAAGAAACGCTTCATGCACCACTACAACTTCCCACAATACTCGGTTGGTGAAACAGGTCGTTACGGTGCGCCTGGTCGTCGTGAAATTGGTCACGGTGCTCTCGGTGAGCGTGCCCTTGCTCAAGTATTGCCAAGCTTGGAAGAATTCCCATATGCCATCCGTTTGGTAGCAGAAGTCTTAGAATCAAATGGTTCTTCATCTCAAGCCTCTATCTGTGCGGGAACGCTTGCCCTTATGGCTGGTGGTGTGCCAATCAAGGCACCAGTAGCTGGTATTGCCATGGGTCTGATCTCAGATGGAAACAACTACACCGTATTGACAGATATCCAAGGTTTGGAAGACCACTTTGGAGATATGGACTTTAAGGTTGCAGGAACTCGTGACGGAATTACAGCCCTTCAAATGGATATCAAGGTCCAAGGGATCACTGCAGAAATCTTGACTGAAGCACTTGCTCAAGCCAAGAAAGCTCGTTTTGAAATCCTTGATGTCATTGAAGCAACCATTCCAGAAGTTCGTCCAGAATTGGCTCCAACTGCTCCGAAAATTGATACCATCAAGATTGATGTCGACAAGATCAAGATTGTCATCGGTAAGGGTGGAGAAACCATCGATAAGATCATCGCTGAAACAGGCGTTAAGATTGATATCGACGAAGAAGGAAACGTATCTATCTACTCGAGCGACCAAGATGCCATTAACCGTGCTAAGGAAATCATTGCTGGTTTGGTGCGTGAAGCCAAAGTGGATGAAGTCTACCATGCCAAAGTGGTTCGGATCGAGAAATTCGGAGCCTTTGTCAACCTCTTTGACAAGACGGATGCCCTCGTTCACATTTCTGAAATGGCTTGGACTCGTACCAACCGTGTTGAAGACTTGGTAGCGATCGGCGATGAAGTGGATGTCAAGATTATCAAGATTGATGAAAAAGGTCGTGTCGATGCTTCTATGAAGGCACTCTTACCACGTCCGCCAAAACCTGAACATACAGAAGAAAGAGGTGAAAAGGGTCCTCGCCATGGTGATCGTCCTCGTCACCACAATAAAGACCACAAACCTAAAAAAGACTTTACCATTACACAAAAAGATTCAGAATAATCATTAGAAAAGGAGGAGCACGGTATGGGATGGTGGCGTGAAACCATCAATATTGTAAAAGAAAATGACCCAGCAGCGCGTACCTCGCTGGAGGTCCTTTTGACCTATCCGGGCGTCAAAGCACTGGCAGCTCACCGTGTTTCCCACTTTTTGTGGAACCATGGCTTTAAGCTCTTGGCGCGGATGCACAGCCAATTCTGGCGTTTTTGGACTCAGATCGAGATCCATCCAGGTGCGACCATTGCTTCTGGTGTCTTTATCGACCATGGAGCGGGCCTCGTTATCGGGGAAACAGCCATTGTTGAAAAAGGCGTTATGCTCTATCACGGGGTGACCCTTGGGGGAACAGGAAAGGATGTCGGCAAACGCCATCCGACGGTACGTGAGGGAGCCTTGGTTTCCGCCCATGCCCAAGTCATCGGCCCGGTGGAAATTGGAGCTAAGGCCAAAGTCGGAGCAGGGGCTGTCGTGGTCTCAGATGTACCAAGTGATGTGACCGTTGTCGGTGTTCCTGCCAAGATCGTGCGGGTGCACGGTCGAAAAGACGAACCAGTCATTCACCAAGAAGAAGAAAAACGCGAATACTACATGAACAAGCTGGAGCATGCCAAGGAAGCCAGTCATCGGTCTTCGAGCTTGTAAGGAGATCGCTACGTGATTCAATCAACCAACACATTGAATGACCACCAACTACTGGAAGCAAAAGCCCTTATTGCCGTCTGTCAGAACTATGACGGAACGTTTCGGGATCCTTATCTCTCCAATATGCTCAATTTTGACCCCGATATGCCCGCCTTTTTCCTTTATTATGAAAAAGGTGAACTTGTTGGCCTATTAACCGTCTATGCAGATGACCAAGATGTGGATGTGGCGATCCTGGTCCATCCTAATCATCGTCGTCAGGGAATTGCGCAAGCTTTGTATAGAAGTTTTGAGAAAGAAACGGCATCTTATCCAATTGAGTCTGTAACTTTTCAAACAGAGCGTGTTTTTCTAGAGAATCATCCTGATTTTGCCAGCAATTGGGGACTGGACGAGGATGACGAAACAGAAACCTGGTTAGGACGTGATCGAACCGCTTATGCATTAGATTCCCGTTCGGATGTCGATGTGCTCTTGGCAAAACCTTCTTATCTTGAAGCCATTGCCCAGCTCCACCACCAAACCTTTTCAGATGAAGTGGAAGCACCGGAAGTGAGCCACAGATACATTTCAGAGGCTTTAAAGGATCCTGATAGTCTGCTGTACATATTACTCAAAGAAGGTCAAGTGATTGGCGTTTGTACGGTCGATGTATCTGGAAAATGCAATTACCTTTATGGACTTGCGATTGCTGAAGTCTATCGTGGGCAAGGTTACGGAAGCTATCTAGCAAAATCCCTCGTCAACCAACTCATTGCGCAAAATGACAAGGCATTTCAGATTGCAGTGGAAGACAGCAATGTAGGTGCCAAACGCTTGTATGAAAAGATTGGCTTTGTCACACAGACTCAGGTGGTTTACTTGAAGCCAAAAGAGTAGAAACAGAAAGGAAATGAAGCGTGTTAAAAATTTATGATACCATGTCTCGTGATCTGCGAGAATTTATCCCCATCGAGGAAGGAAAGGTCCGCATGTATGTTTGTGGGCCAACGGTTTACAACTATATCCACGTAGGGAATGCCCGCTCAACGGTGGCCTTTGACACGATTCGTCGCTACTTTGAGTATCGTGGCTACGAAGTTGCCTACATTTCCAACTTTACAGATGTGGATGATAAGATCATTAACCGTGCCAAAGAAGAAGGTATCACACCTCAGGAAGTGGCAGACAAGTACATTGCGGCTTTTCGTGAGGATGTGACGGCTCTTGGCGTGAAACCTGCAACTCGCCATCCTCGTGTGGTCGAGTTTATGGATGACATCATTCGCTTTGTCGCTGACTTGATCGAAAAAGGCTATGCTTATGAGAGTCAAGGGGATGTTTATTTCCGTGTGGAAAAATCCCACAACTATGCCAAGTTAGCCAATAAAACCCTAGAAGACTTGGAGCTAGGCGCTTCAGGTCGGACAGATGAGGAAACAGCTCGCAAGGAAAATCCAGTCGACTTTGCCCTCTGGAAAGCTGCCAAACCAGGTGAGATTTCTTGGGACAGTCCTTGGGGACCTGGTCGCCCGGGTTGGCATATCGAGTGTTCGGTCATGTCAACGGGGATTTTAGGGGATACTATTGATATCCACGGTGGTGGAGCCGACCTTGAGTTTCCACACCATACCAATGAGATTGCCCAGTCTGAAGCTAAAACAGGCAAAACTTTTGCCAATTACTGGATGCACAATGGCTTTGTCAATATTGATAATGTCAAGATGTCCAAGTCCTTAGGCAACTTTATCACCGTGCATGATGCATTGAAGACTATCGACGGCCAAGTGCTTCGCTTCTTCTTTGCGACCCAGCACTACCGCAAGCCCATTAACTTCACAGAAAAAGCGGTGCGAGATGCGGAGACCAACCTCAAGTATTTGAAAAATACCTATGAACAGCCGTTTACAGGAGAAGTGGATCCAGCAGACTTGCAAGGCTTTGTGGACAAGTTTATCGCGGCTATGGATGAAGATATCAATGCGGCAAACGGGATTACTGTCGTCTTTGAATTGGCCAAATGGATCAATTCAGGTCACTACAATCAAGACGTTAAGGATGCCTTGACCAAGATGTTAGAAGTCTTTGGAGTGGTCTTTGTCGAAGAAGTCTTGGATGCGGATATTGAAGCCTTGATCGCTGAACGTCAGGAAGCGCGGGCTAAGAAAGATTTTGCGCGAGCAGATGCCATTCGCGATGAATTGGCTGCACAAGGAATCAAGCTCTTGGATACAAAAGAAGGTGTAAGGTGGACACGTGATTGATGTCAATCTAATCAATGGGATTGCCCTTGCCTTTGAGGGAGATGCGGTCTATTCCATGTATATTCGCAGACACCTGATTTTTCAAGGGATGACCAAGCCTAATAAGCTTCACCAGGCTGCTACCCGCTATGTATCTGCTAGAGCTCAGGCCAGCTTGATTGAAAGCATGCTGGAGCAAGAAATTCTAACGGAAAAAGAGTTGGAGATTTACAAACGCGGTCGCAATACCAATAGCCATACCAAGGCCAAAAATGCGGATGTCGTGACTTATCGGATGTCGACAGGCTTTGAGGCTGTCATGGGCTATCTCCATATGACGGGGGAGCTCTCTCGTCTAGAAGAGCTGATTGACTGGTGCATCCAGCAAGTAGAAGAAGGAAGAAAGCAGTGAAAAATATCAGAGAGTGGTTTCCTCATGCAGAGGTGACGGATCAAGCCAATCCACCAGCTGGTTATGTAGCCATTCCCCTTCAGGCTCATCAATGGTTGCTGCTGAAGGAAGAAGAGCTAACCGAGCGAGAAAAACAATTGATTTCCTGGTTAGGCGGTGAAGAAGAGGTTGCCCCTAATCCTTGGTACCAGTACCTGATCGATGGAAAGGGAGAAGCCCCTCAAGTCATCAAAAAAATGCAGCTCGTCTATTGCCACATCTCGCATTCAACAGCGGAAGGGACGGCTTCTTGGTTAGAGATGATGCAGACACTCTTGCCCAACTTCCGAGCAACCTTGCAACTGAGCGGACAAGATTATGTGCTCATTCTGGACCAAGACCAGTCTTTACCTGTGGCCGATATCTTAAAAGATACTGTCTCTGCCATGGAGTATGACTTCAATATTCGTTTATCTATCTTGGTCGGGCAAGTATGGACCGAGTCTAAAGACGGGAAAGTGTCTCCTGTCATCCGAGCAGAACAGGCTGTCTTTCGAGCTTGGATTCGAGAAGGCCATCAAGGTGTCTATCGCTTTTCTCAACTCTATCTGTGGGGAATCGAGCAGGCAGATTTGGATCTTACCCCAATCAAAGCAAGCTTGCATCAGTTGATTGAAAGTCAAGATCAATTGCAAGACATCATTGTTGCTCTTTGGGACAATGGGGCAGTCGTAACCAAGGCCGCCCAACAACTCTATCTCCACCGCAATTCGCTCCAATACAAGATTGATAAGTGGGAGGAGTTGACGGGTCTTCAGTTGAAAAATCTGACAGATCTAGCCCTGTGCTATCATTTAGTTTTACAAGATGTGATTTAAACGGAATCAATCCAGAGTTTTGTGCAACTTGCACAAAACTCTTTTTCTTTTTTGTGAGACTTGCCATAGAAATGTAAAACGTTTTCATTTACAATAGAACTATAAAAATCAAAGGAGTACCATCATGGTAGAATTGAATCTTAAAAATATATACAAAAAATATCCAAACAGCGAACACTACTCAGTTGAAGACTTCAACTTGGACATCAAAGACAAAGAGTTTATCGTTTTCGTAGGTCCTTCAGGATGTGGTAAATCAACTACTCTTCGTATGATCGCTGGTCTTGAAGATATCACAGAAGGTGAATGTTCCATCGATGGTGTCGTTGTAAACAACGTGGCACCTAAAGACCGTGACATCGCCATGGTATTCCAAAACTACGCTCTTTACCCACACATGACTGTGTACGATAACATGGCCTTTGGTTTGAAATTGCGTAAATACAGCAAGGAAGATATCGACAAACGTGTACAAGAAGCAGCTGAAATCCTTGGCTTGAAAGAATTCTTGGATCGTAAACCAGCTGACCTTTCTGGTGGTCAACGTCAACGTGTGGCCATGGGTCGTGCCATTGTCCGTGATGCAAAAGTGTTCTTGATGGACGAACCTTTGTCAAACTTGGATGCTAAACTTCGTGTATCCATGCGTGCTGAAATTGCGAAAATCCACCGTCGTATCGGAGCTACAACCATCTACGTAACTCACGACCAAACAGAAGCGATGACATTGGCTGACCGTATCGTTATCATGTCTGCTACTAAAAACCCAGCTGGTACAGGTACTATCGGACGTGTAGAACAAATCGGTACTCCGCAAGAAGTGTATAAGAACCCTGTGAATAAATTCGTAGCTGGATTCATCGGAAGCCCTGCTATGAACTTCATTAACGTGAAATTGGAAGGTGGACACATCGTTGCCAATGGATTGAACTTGAAAGTTCCAGAAGGTGCTTTGAAAGTCTTGAAAGAAAAAGGCTATGATGGTAAAGAATTGATCTTTGGTATCCGTCCAGAAGACGTGAATACAGAAGCTGCTTTCCTTGAAACATTCCCAGAATCAGTCGTGAAAGCAACCATCTCTGTATCTGAGTTGCTTGGTTCAGAATCTCACTTGTACTGCCAAGTTGGTGACAACGAATTCATCGCTAAAGTAGATGCACGTGACTACCTTGGAACTGGTGAAACCATCGAACTTGGATTTGACTTGAACAAAGCTCACTTCTTCGACAAAGAAACTGAAAAAACAGTATACTAATACCTACTGAAACTGTAGAGACTGAGACGATATGTCTCAGTTTCTTTCATTTTAAGGAGACAAAACATGGAAAAAGACTGGTGGAAGGGGAAGGTCGCTTATCAGATCTACCCAAAAAGCTTCAAAGACAGCAATGGAGATGGTGTTGGGGACTTAAAAGGGATCACGGAGAAACTCGATTACCTTCAAGACTTGGGGATTGATATCCTCTGGTTATCGCCTATTTACAAGAGTCCGTTTATTGACCAGGGCTATGATATTTCTGACTATTATGCCATTGATCCTATTTTTGGAACTATGGAAGATATGGAGGAGCTGATTGCGGAAGGTAAGAAACGGGGCATTTCCATCATCATGGACTTGGTGGTCAACCACTGCTCCAGTCATCACGAGTGGTTCCAAAAAGCTCTAGCGGATCCAGATGGACCTTATGCGGACTACTTTTATTTCATCGAAAGTGACAAGGAACCCAACAACTGGGAAAGTTACTTTGGAGGCAGTGTCTGGGAACCAGTTCCTGGCACCAACAAATACTATCTCCATTCTTTCCACAAGGATCAGCCGGATCTCAATTGGCAAAATCCTGTCTTACGCGAAGAGATTTACAAGATGATCAATTGGTGGTTGGACAAGGGAATCGCTGGCTTCCGGATTGACGCCATTATCAACATTAAAAAAGATTTAGAATGGCGTTCGCTTCCGTCCGATCGTGACAATGGCCTGGTTCCAGTGCCGGAATCGCTGGTCAATGCCCAACCGATTGAACCTTTCCTGCGAGAGTTAAAGGAGCGAACTTTCGCCAAGTACAATGCCTTCACTGTAGGGGAAGTTTTCAATGAAACCGATGAAGAATTGCACTTCTTTATTGGAAAAGATGGTGTCTTCTCTTCCATCTTTGACTTCAAACAAACCATGCTGGGTCAGGAAGGAAAAGGCTGGTTCGACCATGCTCTTCCAACTGCAGATGAACTCAAGGAAAGTATTTTCCAAGCCCATGAGCGCGCGGATAGCATTGGGGTTCTTTCGACCATTATCGAGAATCACGACGAGACTCGTGGGGTGTCCCATTATATTGCGGAAGGTCCAGTAAACGATACCAGTAAAAAAGCTCTGGGAACTATTCAGGTTTTGCGTAAGGGAATTCCTTTTATCTACCAAGGCCAAGAAATTGGGATGGAAAACCAAGTCTTTGAATCGGTGGAGGACTTTGATGATATCGCAACCATCAATGGCTACCACGTCGCGAAAGAAGCTGGTTTAAGCGAGGAAGAAGCCTTGGCCGCGATTGCCAACTACAGCCGGGACAATGCGCGGACACCCATGCAGTGGTCAGCGGAGCCAGGATTGGGCTTTAGCGATGGAACAGCCTGGTTGATCAGTCCCAAACCAAATGTTGCCATCAATGTGAAAGATCAAGAAAAGGATCCAAATTCCATCTTGAATTACTATCGCCAGTTGACGGCCTTGTATCGCCATCCCCTTTATGGAAATACCATCCGATTCGGAGATATGATCCCAGCGTATCGGGACCGTGAAAACATCATCGCCTTTGAACGCCGTGGGGACAAGCGTCTCTTGGTTGTCAGCAATTTCCAAAATCGCCAGGCCACCTTGGAGTTGCCAGCTCCGATTAAAACAGTCGTTTTAAATAATACAGCAGGATTATTCCAAGAAGGAGACCAAGTGCTAGAATTAGCTCCTTACCAAACGGTTGTGTTGGAATTGGTGGAATAAGGAGAAACTTTGCATCAGTGTTAGGATTTAATGTAGAATAGTATGTTCATTAAATATTCTGGAGAACATTATAAAAGTTTTCTATACTTTAGAATCATTCAAGTATAAACTGAAACTTTCCGCTGTGAGAAAAGTGTTTGAAACATTATTGTTTCAAACACTCGGGAGTTTTGAGACCTTAGGCTCAAAACTAAGTCATGGAACTTCGAAGAAGTTCGCTGACGTCCGTACTCACCTAAGGAAAGTTTTGAAAGATATTTTATCTCCAAAAAGAACCTTCGCGTCTGCGAAGGTTCTTTTCGTGTCATCCAAGTCTAAACCTGGAACTTACTCAACTTCTTTCTTTTTCAAGAGGAGGAAGCCTCCGCTAACGGCTAACAAGAAGCCTGAAAGAATGAAGTGTGCGGTTGTGTCTTCTCCAGTTTGTGGCAATTGTGCCTTAGCTGGACTTTCTTGGAAGCTTTGTCCTACTTGGTAAGTCAAAGCTTGCACGCTTTCTCCATTTTCCACAGTTGTTTCTTTTTGTGGAAGGAGCACTTTAGGAGTGTCCTTCTTGGCCAAGATTGGCTGTGGATTGCTTGTTTGGTTATGAATTGGAACTACCACTTGATCTGGTTCTTTAGCTGGAACGTAATCCATCAAGCTTGCCAACTTGCTGCCAAAGATCGCATTGGTTACCCAGCGGAAGAAGTGGACAGGGTGTTGACGGTTGGTTGGATTTCCTGCATAGACAAAGAGTGGTTGTCCCATCAGTTCTCCAGAGATGGCCATGACTTTGTTAGCCAGAACATCGTTATGTGGCCACCAACCTGCAATATAATAATCGCTTGGAGCGATGCTCATCAAGGTCTTGAAATGCTCTGGAACCTTTTCAATCCAGTTTCCTGAGTTGGAGTAGAAGAGGGTATTCTTCTTGTATCCGCTGGTCAATGGATCCTGATCATCAATGATCGCTTTCATCAAGCCTTCGTAGTCACTACCGCCTTTTAGTTTTTCAGCGTCAAATCCTGTAAGAACTCCCAATTTTTCCAATTTTTGCATGGCTTCCCCGCCAATGACAAGGGTTGGTTTCTTGCCAAAAATGGAAGCGTCAAAGCGATTGCTTTCCAAAATAACAACATCCGCTTCTTCTGGCGTATTGACGATTTGGAAGCCTAATTTTTCAAGGACCAAACTAGTATGAGCAGGCGCATCTACTCCAGCCCAATTATAGTGGTAGTTTGGAGAGTAGACCTTCATCGGTTTCAAGGTTGGGCCACTAGGCACCTTGTAGAGGGCATCACCATAAATGGCATAGTTTGGTAGGAGCGAAGCAAAGGTATCGCGGTCAACGATGTAGCCATCATCTGTTAGGTAGACAGATTTTCCTTGTGCAATAGCCTGGTTGACAGCTTTAACGGCACTGGCTGAGGTATTTGCGATCACATAGTAAGGAGCTTTTGGATCGATCTCAGAGGTACGAGTGGCGCGGGTGGTGGTGACTTCTCCTAATTTTCCGTTGAAAAGACCATCCGCAAAGACAGGTTCGGACTTGAACCCTCTCATATCTGGGAAGTTTACCAGCAACTCTGCGTACATAGCAGCCCAGGCAGATTCGTTGGAACCCTTGTAGAGAATGTGGTTAGCATAGCCACGTTTGGCTTGGGCCATGTCAATGACTAAGTCCCCTTTTTTATAGTTGCCAATATCTTCTTTGAGTTCCTTGACGAGGACACCATTGCGTTTGAAGTAGTCGATCATATTGAAGGCTTCTTGGGCATCGTTGTCTTTGTCGAGGCTCATTGGGATGACGTAGTAGTCTGGGAAGAATTTCGGACGACCATTTTTCACACGTCCAACGATTTCTCCATTTGGGCCGACCAGTTCATTTTCGGCTTTTGGATCTTCGGTTTTATTGAGACCGCGCAGGTAGAAGTTGAGACGCATCTCAAGGAGACGGTCCGGATCTTGGTTGAGGAAGTCAATCCCTCCTAGGACAGCATTGCGACCTGCTTTGTAGGATTCTTCATTTCCTTCCGGAATTTCGATAGTATGGCCTAAGATACCATGGTAGACAGCATAAACTCCTGTATAGCCAGAGAAGGAGTCATCCCAGCCATCGCCCCAATCCAGTTTTGGAATGATGTAACTATCGTATTTAGAATTGGCAACTCCTGCCCGTCCCATATGATGGGCATTTTCTAGCATCAGATCTGACAGAAGATCGTATTCGAAGTTCGGATCATGTGGTGGAGTTGCAGGTTCGATCAAGAATTCTTTGACAAAACCGTGTAAGTCGTAGAGAGCGATTGGATTCCATTTGTTGATCATTTGGATAACCGTGCGAACTTCAGGGTTGGTTTGGTAGCTGGCATCCCGGTTTGGATCGAGCCCGTTTGCTAGGGCCCGCAGGTTGAGAGCATCCCCATCTGGGTTTTCCGTGAAGTCAAATAAGAAGATGAATTTATTGAGCAAGGTTGGAATATCTAGCGTGACTGTTTTAGCATTTCCAGCTTCATCGGTGGTGTTAAAGGTCACCTTTTCCTTGGTCGCAAAAGTATTGAAGAGGCCTGTGATGATATCAATGCCTGGTTGTTCATCCGCGTGGGTGTTGTGGACTAAGACAGGTAATTTGTAATCCAAGGTCTTGTCCTTCAGAGCTGCCAGCATTTCACTTGGCTTAGTCAAAGCTGTAGGGTTGGTACTAGAAAGGTAGTGATCAATGCTGGCTTGGTCCTTGCTCACGATCCCCATCTTCATATCCCGGCCTTGGGCACTCTTGCCAAGAGTTTCCAGCTGCACTAAACGATCGGGTTTCGCTTCTTCCTTGGATTTTTCGATGGCAGCCAGCATCTCTTCATGTGTATGGTAGTCTTGGTAAGGTCTAAAAACAAGGGTTTTATTGATGGTCACACCTAAGTCTGCATTGGTCCCGACCAGTTCATGGTTGCCGATGTAGTTGCGGTAAGTCCGGCGAATATTATTTGGGCTACGAAGACTGAGATCTTCACCAAAGAGATCCTGCACGTCAATGTGGAGATCCAGATCATTGCCGTTTGCGGTCTCTGTGATAGTAAGGAATGGATCCTTGCTCAGTGTTCCTGTCTCCATATCCCAGGTTTTCCACTCAGAGAGAGGTTTATTGTCTAAGGTCCAGCTGATCTTGCCAGCAGCTTGAGCTTTTTCTTGGACTTTGTCATCAATCGTACTCTTTTCAGAGAGATAAATGGTGCTATCCGTCAATCGAGTCGCTTGGTCAGCGGTCGTTGTAGCACGGGTAGTGCTTGGACTAGCGGTTGGAGCAACTTCTGTTGTAGAAGCCGCATCAGAAGTCGCTGCGGTTTCTGTAGGACTAGCAGGAGTTACTTCTGTGGATGCAGCGGGACTGGTCGTCTCGGCGGTCACAGGTTGCTCAGTAGCAGGTGTCGCTTCAAGGGCCGTGCTAGGCTCTGTTTGAGGCGCTTCTAAGCTATCGGCTGAAGCTTGGCCATGACCGATAACGGAAAGCAAGACAGCCGCTGAGAGGCTGAGTGTTGTAGTGTACAAATGTTTCTTATACGAAGACTTCATATAGAAGACCCTCCTTAAAAAGTTATTTTCCGTTTCTAGTATACCATTTTAGGAAAGTGTTTACAACAAAACCCCGAATAAAAAAGCCTTTGCATCTTGCAAGGGCCTTTTTGTCTATTCTGTCTCCTTATGAAATTGTTGGTAAAAATCAACCTTGACCTGGATAAAAGTTTCTAAGTCTCTTAAGAGTTGGAGCAAGGTGGCGCGTGTTTCGAATTCTTCACGGGTCTTAGGAAGAGGACGTTCGCGAAAGATCGCCAAATACTGACTAATATCATCTAGAAGATCTTGGGCAGGATTTTTCTGGCTTAACTGTTGGGCCGTTTTCTTAAAAAGTTGAGCTAGGATTATGCTTTCACTCGCCGCCAACTGACAGCGGTTGACGTTTTCTGCCATATCCCGCAGAATATCGTTTTGCCGCTTGCGCATTTCGAAGTAGTGAATATGGTAGTTGGTTTGGTGAAAGAGGTGGTTGGAATGGTCCAGATAAACTAGCTTCAAAGCGTCCTTTAGGATACCATCCAACTCCTTAATCAAGCGAGCATCATTGCGACCATCCCCTTTACTAAGTAATTCCGCAAAACGACCAAGGATCTTTTTCAGTTGGTCTTCAACAACATCATGGTAGTGATCGATCGCTCCCTGATTAGAAGGCATATAGAGATTGGCCAGCAAGGCAAAGCTGGTCCCAATTAAAAAGAGAGCAAGTTCATTGAGCAAGAGCCCCCAGGAGGTAGACTGCTCAATCAAGAGGTGGGTAACCAACACCGTACTAGGGGTGATACCGATCTGCCAACCCAATAGAAAGGCACCAGGAACATAGAGAGCGATAAAAACTCCCAGTGCCCAGAGGTTGAATCCAAAAAAGGAAAAAGCGAGACTTCCGATAGCAAGGGCTAGCAAGGTCGACATAAAGCGCTGGTAGGCTTGCTTGATGGTACTGCGACGCGTATCAGAGATGCTCAAGATGGCAATGACGCCAGCTGAGATGGCATAGGTCAAGCCCAGAGCATAAGCAAGGGCAGCTGCTAAACAGGTGGCCAAGGTGAGCTTAATGGTTCGTTGAAAAAGAGGCATGGTTTCCTTTCTATTTTACTAGTTTCGCTGAGATAGATTTCATTTCATTATATCATGAATTGGCCTCATCCTCCTTTCTTATGGTATACTAGTTCTATGGAAAATAACGATATCGTATACGGTGTCCATGCAGTCACCGAGGCTTTACAAGCCAATACAGGCAATAAATTATATATTCAAGAAGACCTCCGAGGGAAAAATGTCGACAAGATCAAGGCCTTAGCAGCTGAGAAAAAAGTGTCGATTTCTTGGACGCCAAAGAAAACCCTGCAGGAAATGACAGAAGGAGCTGTTCACCAAGGCTTTGTTCTTCGAGTGGCAGCCTTTGCTTACACCGACTTGGCAGCGATTCTGAAACAGACAGCCCAAGAAGAGAACCCGCTTTTATTGATTCTCGATGGCTTAACAGATCCGCACAATCTTGGATCTATCTTGCGGACAGCTGATGCGACCAATGTCTCAGGAGTCATCATTCCTAAGCACCGAGCGGTTGGGGTGACCCCAGTGGTGTCAAAAACTTCTACCGGAGCAGTGGAACACATTCCCATTGCGCGTGTGACCAATCTTAGCCAAACCTTAGACAAGCTAAAGGAAGAGGGCTTCTGGATCTTTGGAACCGACATGAACGGCACGCCATCTCATCAGTGGAATACGGCTGGCAAGTTAGCCTTGATCATTGGCAATGAAGGAAAAGGGATCTCAGCCAATATCAAAAAACAAGTCGATGAGATGATCACCATTCCCATGAATGGTCATGTGCAAAGCCTCAATGCCAGTGTGGCAGCAGCCATCCTTATGTATGAGGTCTTTCGCAATCGACTATAATCCTAGAAAGGCAATGATATGAAACGAAAAATCTTATTGGTTGACGGCTATAATATGATTGCCTTTTGGCAGGAGACCCGCCAGCTCTTTCAAAAAAGTGAGCTCGATGCAGCCCGCAATATCCTCCTGCAAAAACTGAGCCACTATGCTAGCTTTGAAGGAATCGAAGTCATCTGTGTCTTTGATGCCCAGTATATGCCAGGAGTGCGGCAGACCTATGAGGAGTTCAATGTTCAGGTGGTCTTTACCGGTGAGGATGAGACGGCAGATGACTATATCGAGCGCTTGGCGGCAGAGCTTAACACGCCCCTCCACCAAGTATCAGTAGCGACCAGTGACTTAAATGAGCAATGGACCGTCTTTGCTCAAGGAGCTCTTCGGGTATCTGCCAGAGAGTTAGAAAAACGGGTCGCAGTCGTCAAAGGAAACCTCAATCAAGCGCAGCGAGTGGTTAACGATCAAAAACCACCCATGCGACCGCTCGATCACGAAGTATTGCGACAATTACAAGAAATGATGGGAGACAAGTAATGACATTTGCTATTTTAACCGATTCGACCGCAGATTTAGACCAAAACTGGGCCAAGGAACATCAGGTGACCATTCTTGGCTTGACCATTGAGTTAGATGGGACGGTTTACCAGACAGTAGGCCAAGCTCAATTGACCAGCCCGGAGCTTTTAGAAGCCATGAAAAATGGGGCCAAACCGACAACCAGTCAGGTCAATGTGGGCCAATTTCAGGAAACCTTTAAACAATTTGCCAAAGAAGGAAAAGATCTGCTTTATGTGGCCTTTTCATCAGTCTTATCTGGGACCTATCAGAGTGCAGTCATGGCACGAGACCTGGTTTTAGAAGACTACCCGGAAGCCGTGATCGAGATTGTCGATCAGAAGGCTGCTGGGATTGGAGAGGGTTATCTGGTCATGCGAGCAGTAGCTGCGCGTGATGCAGGTCGTTCATTAGCAGAAGCCAAAGAAGAAATCATGGACCTAGCGCCAAAACTGCGGACTTATTTCCTAGTTGATGACCTCTACCACCTCATGCGTGGCGGCCGTCTCTCAAAAAGTGCCGCGATCATGGGAAGTTTGGCCAGCATCAAACCCATTCTCTGGATAGATGCGGAAGGGAAATTAGTCCCTATTAGCAAGGTTCGGGGACGCAAAAAAGCTGTCCGGGAATTACTGGAGCTGATCAAAGCAGATATCGGTGAAAGCACAGCCTTGGTATCTTATACCAACGATCTAGAAGGAGCCGAAGCACTGAAGCAAGAAATGCTTGCGCTTGAAGGCATCGATGAAGTTCTCGTGATGCCTCTTGGACCGGTTATTTCAGCCCACGTCGGCCCGAATTCCTTGATCGGATTTGTCATTGGAAAAGAAAATCGCAAATAATTTTCCAAATCGGTTGACTTTTATCTTAGAATTTTGATACAATAGTAGGCGGTATTGTTTACCCCATTTGTAAGGCCCCGGAACCTTTCAAATAACTTGCGGACCGGAACATCCGCCCTGTAAACAAAAACGACATTCATATAGGAGAAATCATGAACAAAACTACATTCATGGCTAAACCAGGCCAAGTAGAACGCAAATGGTACGTTGTTGACGCAACTGATGTACCTCTTGGACGCCTTTCAGCAGTTGTTGCTAGCGTGCTTCGCGGAAAAAACAAACCAACATTCACACCTCACACTGATACAGGTGACTTCGTAATCGTTATCAATGCTGAAAAAGTTAAATTGACTGGTAAAAAAGCAACTGATAAGATCTACTACACTCACTCAAACCACCCAGGTGGATTGAAATCAATCTCTGCTGGTGAACTTCGTTCTAAAAATGCAGTACGTTTGATCGAGAAATCAGTTAAAGGTATGCTTCCACACAATACTCTTGGCCGCGCTCAAGGTATGAAATTGAAAGTATTCGTTGGAGCTGAGCACACTCACGCTGCACAACAACCAGAAGTTCTTGATATTTCAGGACTTATCTAAGGAAAGGAACAATAAAGTATGTCACAAGCACAATATGCAGGTACTGGACGTCGTAAAAACGCTGTTGCACGCGTTCGCCTTGTTCCAGGAACTGGTAAAATCACTGTTAACAAAAAAGATGTTGAAGAGTACATCCCACACGCTGACCTTCGTTTGGTCATCAACCAACCATTCGCAGTTACTTCAACTGTAGGTTCATACGACGTTTTCGTTAACGTTGTAGGTGGTGGATACGCTGGTCAATCAGGAGCTATCCGTCACGGTATCGCTCGTGCCCTTCTTCAAGTAGACCCAGACTTCCGCGATTCATTGAAACGCGCAGGACTTCTTACACGTGACTCACGTAAAGTTGAACGTAAGAAACCAGGCTTGAAAAAAGCTCGTAAAGCATCACAATTTAGTAAACGTTAAAACTTATTTAAACTTATTGAAAGCATTTCGTATCAAAAATACGGGATGCTTTTTCTGTTCACCCCAAATTTTTGTAACTAGGTGATACTTGAAATTAATACAAATTTGGTTGTTTTTGATAAATCTAAGCAACACTAAATGATGAAGTGAAAGGGGATGAATCTTTGATAGTATTCATTTATTGTGAAATATGATATATTTATTAATTAGATGGATGAATACTTCTAGAGTTAAATATAGCATAATAGGGACAGACTTTTTGGTTTATTTTTGTTTGTAGTCGGATTATGAAAGAATATCCAATATTATGCGATAAGATAGAATGTTACAAAAAAGAAAGGGGATGCAATCCGATGAAGAAAGACAGATTAATTGTATTGACAGATGCTGTTCTAGCAATTATTATGACCATCTTGATTTTAGAGTTAGAAAAACCAACAACACCAAGTCTTGAAGCTTTTTGGGATTTACGGCAAAATTTCTTTGCTTGTTTTCTTTCCTTTTTCTGGTTGGGATCGTTATGGATGGCACTAAACACATTATGGGAAAAGGTTGAGAAAATTTCCTCAGAAATTATTTGGTGGAATTTGTTTCTACTCTTGGAGCGGCAGGAGTTCTCTTTGGAGAATTTCATGCCATCCAAGATACCAGTCTGAATGATGTGGTGGACCGGATCTATATAAATGTCAAGGATTTACCGTTTCAGTCCTTGGGAGCTTTAGCTAATATCCTGTCTGATGTTAAGAAGGGACTGATTCAAGACAGTCATATCTGGTCTTTCTTCCAGTCATTTTTCAAACAATATCAGTTGATAATCAGCTTAAATCAGATCTATCAGTTTGTCTATCTTTCTCTGATGGAGATCATGTCCTATCTTCACTTTGATTATTGGAAAAAACGGCTCGGTCAGGAGCTAGTATGAATAAGGAGAACAAATGAGACGTTTAAAAATGTTATGGCATATTATACAGGTTACGGGTTTTACTCGGTTTGCTCTGAGTTTTGTGACCTTTGTTTTTGGGTCAGGAGGCGTGCTTTTCCTAGTTGAACCTGCTATCACAAATTACGGAGACGGTCTTTGGTATGCTTTTGTGACTTCGACGACTGTCGGCTACGGGGATCTCCTAGCTGTGACCTTGATTGGAAGGATTACCAGTGTCTTCTTGACGATTTATGGGCTCATATTTTTTGGCTGTTTATCAGCTGTTATTATTAATTATTATACCGATTTAAATAAGGAAAGAGGAGAGGACAAATGACTGCCAATTATTCAACACGGGAATACCGTGAGAAATTATACGATGACCTTCATGTTCGATTGAGAGATACAGCGATTTTGATGTGTGCAATTTTTATTGCCTCTATCGGTCTAAATATGAATTCAACAGCTGTTATTATTGGAGCCATGTTAATTTCACCTCTCATGACACCGATTGTTGGACTGGGATTCGGTTTAGCTATTTTTGATACGCGTTTAATCAAGCAATCTCTAGAGGTTTTATTGACTCAAGTGTTGGTCAGTTTGCTTGTCTCGACTCTGTATTTCTGGATTTCTCCCTTGTCTTATGCAAGTAGCGAGTTGATCGCACGAACCTCTCCAACCATTTGGGATGTTCTCATTGCTATTGCTGGTGGGATTGCTGGTGTGATCGGTTCAAGGAAAAAAGAAGCAAACAATATCGTGCCAGGAGTAGCCATTGCTACAGCTTTGATGCCGCCTATCTGTACTGCTGGCTATGGTTTAGCTAATGGGAATGTACGATTTTTATTGGGGGCTCTCTATCTTTTCTTGATCAACTGTGTCTTTATCATGCTAGCCAACATTGTTGGAACAAGAATTTTGATGAGAAAATCTCCTTTAACTTCATTTAAAGAGCTGAGCATTAAAATGAGAATTGGCTTGATTTCTTTGATTGTATTGTTGATTCTTCCAGCTAGCTATTCGGCAGTTACTCTGACAATAGAACAAGCGCGCAAAGAAGGGATCAAACAGTTTGTAGGAAAAGAGTTCGCCAATTATACGGTTATTAATCAAGTCTACAAGTCAAGTAACAATGAATTGGTCTTGACGGTTGTTGGAGATCCGATTTCAGAAGAAGAATTAGAAACACTCCACCAAAAACAAGCCTCTTACGGTATTCAATCTGTTCAATTGAAAGTGAATCAAGTTCAGAACTCGCCAACATTAGATAGTGAAGCGACCAAGGAATTTTATGAAAACATTGACAAGTATATTGATCAAAAACTCTCTGAAAAAGATTCACAAAACGATCTCGTAAAAGAAAATGAAGCAGACAAGGATTGAGGACAATGAACTGAATCGGTTTTTACGCCGTGTTTTTCTTGTATCTTCCTCTTTCTTACTTATAGCAGGTTGTTTTTGCTTGAATAAGAAATAAATTAGAAGTTCTATCATCTAAGAAAAATGATGAAAAAAATCATTTAACTAATGGTGTGAACGTTTAGTGTTTATCAGCTCCATTCTCTGTAATTTTGGGGGTAAAATCCACACCATTTAGATAAAATTAGTTGAATTTGATTGGAAAAACGCTTTTATAAAAGCGGAGAAAAGTCTTGATATTACGCTGTTTTTAGTCCAACTGAAATTCATACTTTCCAAACCAGGCTTGAAAAAGGCCCGTAAAGCATCACAATTTAGTAAACGTTAATTCGTTACTGGACAGCAGAATACAAACGAAAACACTTTGCATCTTGCAAGGTGTTTTTTTCTATGAGAACTGGCGGTGCGCAATTAGGATAGCTCTAGCGACTTTAGTCGCATAGAGATATGCTATGCACAGTTGCCTCAAGAAAACAATGCTTCTTGGTCCACCCTGTTAGACAAGCTTCAAAACCAAGGAATCCAACAGATTTCTCTTGTAGTTACAGATGGCTTTAAGGGGCTTGAGCAGATTATCAGTCAGGCTCACCCATTAGCTAAACAACAATGTTGCTTAATTCATATTAGTCGAAATCTAGCTAGTAAAGTGAAACGAGCAGATAGAGCGGTTATTCTGGGGCAATTTATAATGATTTATCGTGCTGAAAATTTAGAAATGGCAGGACAAGCTTTAGAGGACTTTCTCGCCGAATGGAAACCAAAGTATAGGAAAGTCATGGAAAGTCTGGAGAAGACGGATAATCTTTTAACTTTTTATCAGTTTCCCTACCAGATTTGGCACAGCATGTATTCGACAAACCTCATTGAGTCTCTTAACAAAGAAATCAAACATCAAACGAAAAAGAAGGTTCTTTTTCCTAATGAGGAGGCTCTGGAACGTTACTTAGTTACGTTGTTTGAAGATTATAATTTCAAGCAAAGTCAACGAATCCATAAAGGGTTTGGTCAATGTTCTGATACACTTGAAAGCTTATTTAATTAACACTCCGTAACTCTACTTAAGTGTTTACACATAATTATTTACAGTATCAAAAAATAAAGTATATTGTTTTCATCATAATATAATTAAATATCAGTATAGAGAATTTTATCTATATATCAGATATCAGCAATTGCTTTTGCTGTCATTTTTCGCTACAATAGTTACAAGGAGGAAATAAACATGTTAAAAGAAGTATTAAACGTCGCAAAAGTTGCGAAAAAATCATCTCTCTTCTTAGGAGGGGTAGCATTTGGGACGCTTGGCTTGAAAGTCTTAGCAAGTAAAGAAGCTAAGAAAGGCTATTCTAAGGCCTTGGCTAAAGCTTACAAATTGAAAGATGGACTGGATGCATCTGTTTCTGTTGTAAAACAACACGGTGATGATGTTTTACAAGACGCTAAATATTTATACGAACAGGAAAAGAAAGAAGAACAATTAGATAGCCTGACAGGTGAATAATATGTCTTTTAAAGTGCTACACAGAGGATATCAACATATCCGATTATCGTCCTCGTTTTCACTGACCTTGGATATTCAAGATTATCTTCGTTCCTTGGCTAAAGATGAAAAAGGGATCGACTCTATTCAGTTTTATATGGATCAGCAGCACTTTACTCTACGTATGAAAGAAGGCTTCTCTGTATTAGAAAATGCAGAGGCCTTTTTAAAAAAAATTGACAAGGGGAAAGTTTCGGACTTGATGACTCTTCCCATTCGTAGAGAAGAGAGTGCTTATTCAATTGTATCGGGTGCAGCGATTAAGCGTTTGCTGTTTCGAAGTTTTGTACCCTACCCTATTCGTTATATTTGGACTTGTTATCAGGCTTTGGGTTATGTCAAAGAAGCCTATCAAACTTTAGCGCGCAAGGAACTAACCATGGAGGTCTTGGACTGTTCGGCCATTTTGTTGTCCTTGTTTATGAACCAATCCAAGACAGCTAGCAACATCATGTTTATGCTTGATTTGGGTAATCATCTGGATCAGTGGTCTTTAAAAAAAACAGCAACAGATTTGGAACAAAGCCTTCTTGCTAAAGAAAGTGATGTTTTCTTAGTGCGGGGAGACATGGTCATCAGCATCAAGAGTTCTGATGTTCAAGTAGGTGATGTATTAGTTGTCTCCCAAGGTAATGAAATCTTGTTTGACGGCCAAGTGGTTTCAGGATTAGGCATGGTCAATGAGAGTTCCTTGACTGGAGAGAGCTTCCCTGTTGAAAAGAAAGAGGGAGATTCTGTATGTGCGAATACTGTTTTGGAAACAGGAGAGTTAAGAATTCGTGTGACTGATAATCAGATAAACAGTCGTATTTTGCAACTCATCAATCTGATGAAAAAATCTGAAGAGAGTAAGAAGACAAAACAACGTCATTTTATTAGGATGGCAGACAAGGTTGTAAAATATAACTTCTTAGGTGCTGGTTTGACTTATCTGTTAACAGGTTCGTTTTCAAAAGCCATTTCCTTTTTATTGGTGGATTTTTCATGTGCTCTAAAAATATCCACACCTGTAGCCTACCTTACGGCCATAAAGGAAGGTCTAAATCGAGAAATGGTTATTAAAGATGGTGATGTATTAGAAAAATATCTGGAAGTGGATACTTTCTTGTTTGATAAAACGGGTACCATCACGACGAGTTATCCTTTGGTTGAAAAGGTTCTTCCTTTCGGAGATTATACTGAGAAAGATATTTTAAGAATAAGTGCATGTTTGGAGGAACATATCTATCATCCTATTGCCAATGCAATTGTTAAACAAGCTGAAATTGAAGGCATTGAACACGAAGAAATGCATGGCAAGCTTCAGTATGTTGCAAGCAAAGGGATTAAATCGCAAATTGATGGTCAATCGGTTGTCATTGGAAATTATGTACTAATGCAAGACGAACAGGTAAGAATTAGTTCTGAGCAGCTGGCCTTGATTGAGCAATATAAGACTCATTACAATTTATTGTTTTTGGCTTATAAGAAAGAATTAATTGGGATGTTTTGTATCCACACTCCCTTGAGAAGCGAGGCGAAAGTTGCATTGAAAAAGCTAAAGCGCCAAGGGAAAAAACTGATTCTGGCAACTGGTGATACGTTGGCTAGAACAGAAGAGTTGGTTAAAGATCTGCCATTTGACAACGTTTATACTGATTTAAAACCAGATGGTAAGTTTCAGTTGGTTCAGGAATTACAGAAAGCTGGCCGAACTATTTTGATGGTTGGAGACGGGTTAAACGACTCTGCTGCCTTGACGCTTGCAGATATTGGGGTTGTGATGAATGAAAGTGCTGATATTTCTAAGCAGATGAGTGATATTTTATTATTAGATAATCGTTTAGATTTCTTCGAGGAATTGAATTCTTTATCTGAATCGTTGCAGAAATTAATTCAAAGAAATATTCAAGAAACAGTTGTAATAAATGGAAGTTTAATTGGATTTGGGTTGTTAAATTGGTTAAGCCCATCTAATCTTTCGATATTGCACAATCTGACTACTTTAAGAATCGTCCTTCGTAGTCTTTCTATTAAAAGTAGGTAAGAGACCGAGAAGCTGAGGTTATAAAAACTAAAAGGAGTTGTCTCATTTGAGAATAACGGCTCTTTGTCAACTGTAGTGGGTTGATGGAAAATTATACCCTGGAGAGGACCAAATTGGTTCTCTCCTTTTAAATATTGAAAAAACCATTGGCAGTGGACATACTTTAAGACTATATATTTCTGAAACTAGTTTCACAATACAAATATTGACATGCAATTATTAATTGGTGGATTTTAAGTTGACATCTACAAAGTTTAATGTTAAAATACATTCAAAAATATATTTGAATGAGGTGCTTTATGGTTCAAAATGTTGTTACTTCAATAATCCTGTATTCTGGGACAGCCGTAGACTTACTTATTATCCTAATGTTATTTTTTGCCAAAAGAAAAAGCAGAAAAGACATCATTAACATCTATTTAGGACAATTTCTAGGCTCTGTTAGTCTAATATTGCTAAGTTTACTTTTTGCATTTGTCTTAAATTATATTCCTAGTAAAGAGATTTTAGGTTTACTCGGTTTGATTCCAATTTTCCTAGGCCTCAAAGTTTTGCTTTTAGGAGATTCTGATGGAGAAGCTATTGCAAAAGATGGTTTGCGAAAAGACAATAAAAACTTGATTTTTCTAGTCGCTATGATTACTTTTGCAAGTTGTGGCGCTGACAATATTGGTGTCTTTGTCCCATATTTTACCACCTTAAATTTAGCGAATTTGATAGTGACTTTACTTACTTTTCTAGTCATGATTTATCTCTTGGTTTTTTCTGCCCAAAAATTGGCACAAGTCCCTTCTGTTGGAGAAACTTTGGAAAAATATAGCAGATGGTTTATTGCCGTTGTCTATTTAGGATTGGGGATGTATATCCTGATTGAAAACAACAGCTTTGACATGCTATGGGCTGTGTTCGGCTAGGAGAAAAAAATATGAAAAAAGATAGTATCTGTCAAGTGGATGTTATTAATCAACAAAATGTTACAACCGCAACGAACTACCTTGAAAAGGAAAAAGTCCAAAAATCACTTCGTATTTTATCAAAGTTTACCGATAATAAACAGATAAATATCATCTTTTATCTCCTTGCTGTTGAAGAACTCTGTGTCTGTGATATAGCCTGTTTACTAAATCTCAGTATGGCATCTGCCTCTCACCATCTTCGTAAACTAGCCAATCAAAACATCTTGGATACTAGAAGAGAGGGGAAAATTATATATTATTTTATAAAAGATGAGGAAATCAGAGATTTTTTTAATCAACTAGGATAACAACTATTTTTACTACTTTTCCATGATTATATATAGGACTTATCTATGAAATTTTTTGATGAAAATTACTCACAAGAAAGACCTGCTCGTAGCAAATGTTTAAGAAAAAAGTATAATTTAAAGCAAAGCGACCTAGGTAATGCAGGTCAAGTTAGCCAAGTTGAAAAGGGAGGAATTTGAAAGGATTTGTATCTTTTATTTTTTGTTTCATTTATGTCCTATGCTACTGGAATAGTTAGTAGTCATTTCATGAATCATACGGCACAGCTCTTTTATGGACTGATCGTTATTGTTTCAACGGTAGCAAACTGGTTTTTACATAAAGTAATTGATAAACCCAATATAGATCAGAAAGAATTACTTGAAGCTAACGCACAATATAGAAAGTTATTGATACCTGACCTAATAATTAAAGGAGTGGGATTGATTCTATCCTTAATTCTCTATCCTCCGATTATGATGTATAGTGTTTTGATTGCGGCATTTTACATCATAACTTTAAAAACACTATCTGAAAAAAGAGTGAATAACTAGAAAACGGTGACCAAAGTTAGGTGTATTATTTTAATACTTACAGACCTAAACTATTCCCCCGTTTAAAAAATATTGATTCAAATTTTATGAAATGAATCAGTAGATATCGTTCTGAAAAACCTTGATATTACGCTATTTTTAATCCAACTGAAACTCATACTTTCCAAACCAGGTTTTAAGAAAGCTCGTAAAGCTTCACAATTCTCAAAACGTTAATCAATACGATACTATCAACGTTTACAGACATTCAAGAGTATTCTCTTGGCTGTCTTTTTTGTTTCCAAAATACAAAGTTCACCCCGTTATTTTTTTGATTTTAAGTATCCATTTCACCTCTATTTAGAAAAATATCAAATCAATTCTTATTCAGGATAAGAGTTTTGACCTAAATCATTTACAAAATGACAAAAATAATGACATTTTTGACTAATATCATTGTCAAAAATAAAAAGATATGTTACAATGTAATCAAGTTAAAGAAATAAGACTTTGAACGGAGAAACTATGAGGATATCGGTAATAATATCTTATATAATAACAAAGGAGGAAAAATCAAATTCTACCATTTTGGGGATATCTAAGCGAAGTGGCTGAATTTGATAGACAATCGGTAAATATGAAGCTAAATAATCGTTTAAAAGAGCTTCGCGCTCGTGATGGTTTAAACCAAACTGAGCTTGCCAAGCTAGCAGGTATATCTAGGCAGACCATTAGTTTGCTAGAGCGTGATGAGTATACCCCCTCTATTATTATCGCCTTGAAAATCTCTCAGATATTTCATGAGCCAGTAGAGTCGGTATTTCGCTTAGAGGAGGAAGAATCATGAACAAATATAGAGTAATTTATTATCTTTGTATCATTGCCTTTATAGCAAATGTTTCGATGATGATCGGGACCTTGCTGGGATGGTTTCACATTTTAGACAGTAATTATTTTTTCTGGAGTAGCTTGATTTTTAGTTTAGTATTTGAGCGGATAGAAAAGAAAGTAAAAGAAAGAGTATAAAAGGAGTAAGATTATGAAAGAGTTTTTGGCAGATTTTCAAGTAGATACCGAACATAAAGAAATTGCAGGGGTTTGTGCCGGTATCGCCCGTTATTTCAATGTAGACCCTCTGATGATTCGTGCATTAGCCGTTTTGCTTTTTCTATCTTCGATAGAAATTAGTCTTCTCACAGTGATAAGTTATGCTTTTTTAGCTGGCTGGATGGGAAATGAATCTCTTGAAGTAGTCATCAAAAAATCAGGGTACAAGATTCTATTTTTCTATCTAGTTGCCATTCTCCTGAATAGTTTTGGTGATCAAGTTTTAACGGCGACTTTTGGATTTGGGCATGCTCTGGTTCAAGGACTGCTAGGTTTATTTTAGAAAGAAGATAGAAAATGAAAAAGAAACATTTATTACTATTGTTAGGAAGTTTATTGTTGGGTGGTTTAATCGGAATGTTTGGTGTTGCCTTTACGAATCTTCATTTAAACATTTCTCAAGAGCAAGTACAGTTTATTTTAACAACCTTCTTTTTCTGTCTGGGAATACTATCGACCATAGTAGCTCTTTATTTTATTATGAATAGTAGGAAGGCTTATGATAGCTACCTAGCAGAAGAAGATGATGAATTAAATGAGCGAGCTTATATCAAGATGTATCGCTCTCTAGATTTTGGGACAGTTGCTTACAATGTTTTGCAAGTTAGTATGCTTTTCAGTTTGGTTACAGTGTTGCCTAGCCACGATTTACCGATATCAGCTTTTCTCTTAGCAGTATTAACCATTCTTGTTGGAAGTTTTTGTGTCAAAACAACGAGCAAAATTCGTAATTACCAGCTCTCTATTTTAGCCACACCAAAAGAGGTATTAGACTATCTAGAAACCTATGATGAGGGAGAGAAACAGGCGGAAATGGTAGAGGCTTATTTAATCTTGTTCAAACTCAATCAGCTAATCTTACCATCTGTCTATATCATCTTATTTGCCTTATCTATCATCCTTGGTGAAGTGCAGTTAGTTGGTGTCCTTATAACGGCTGTCATCCATCTCTATATCAATATTGCACAATTAAGAAAAACAAAACGTTACTTTAAATAGCAGGGATTTCTATGAATGGTGTCGAAAATGGAGGTGACGATGTTGAGAGGGATGAGTCAATCAACATTTAGTCTGTTTCAAGATAAAGTGATAGCACAAAAATCTGAAAAGATCGTAAAGCAGCACCATTTAGTAAATCTTTCTTTTAAAGATAGACAATCGTTATAAAAAGCACCTTTCGGGGTGCTCTTTTTTCTATACCTAAGATGAATGAAAAACAAAAAACACCCTATCTTCCACGGTCAAACATGACGATAGAAAATAGAGTGGGTCTAGGATGTTAAAGACTATTTGTCGTCTTTATGAAAGATATTTTTAACGCCCTTGATAGCTCCTTCAACAGCTTCTTTTGCATCTTCAGCAACTTCTTTTGCTTTTGAAGCAACTTTTTCAGCAGTGCCTTCAGCTTCTGTTTTTTTATCGCCGGTTAATTTACCGAAGCCTTCTTTAACAGAGCCTTTTACTTGGTTCAATTTTTCTTCTAATGACATAGCGTCACCTCCGTTAAGTAAATAGTTTTTTAATCTGAATTTAAGACAGTTCATTTAAAAAATTAAAACTATTTAGCTCAGATTAATATAAGTATATGCCTTCTGAAATGGAAAGTCAAATTTTCGCTACGGTATTCTGAAAGCAGGATCGATTTTTGATCTGAAGGCAAATCGTGAGCGACTAATAAGTCACGATATTTCGTTTTTACAGCAAAGATTTGAAATGAAAGAAGCAAAAAACTTTTCTGTCTCCAATAAAATAAATGGTATAATGGTCGTGAATGGATACATCGTAACGCTATTTTTTGAAAAAGAGAAGAGAAACATGAAAAGAATCCTCAAAACCTACCCCGTTGTCAGTACTTTGTCTTTAACTTGTTTGTTGCTCGGCCTGTTGACTTCCTTTAATGGGGATGCTATGTATGACCTATTGGCCTTTCATTCGAAGCCGGTCTATGGTTGGCAATATGTCAGTGGGACCCTGATGCACGGTAGTAAAGGCGCACCTATCTGGTTTTTATGGGTCCATTTGTTGTTAAATGGGCTCATGATCCTTCCTTTCGGAGGACTGCTAGAAAGAAAAAGAGGCTCCAGACAAGTCTTGATTGTTTTTGTGACGGCGACAGTCCTTTCTTCCATCGTTTTTCACCTCTTAACCCAGGGGCAAGACATTCAGGCAACAGGGATCTCTGCTGTAGGATACGCCTTTGTAACCGGAGGGATTATGCTCCTGCCAAACGTGTGGAAAGAATTTTCACGCACCGTAAAACTGTTTTATCTATTCTTAATTTTTCTATCTGGCCTCATGCTCTTACCAGCAATCACCGGATGGATCTCAACACTATTGCATCTTTCAGGGATTGTGAGTTATCTATTGGTCTTTATCGGAAGTAAAGTCTTGAAGGAGAGAGGTAGCAATTAAGCCGACTATTGAGTAAGGTTTTCATCGTGCTTCCTTGACTCTTCCTCTACCAGGCCGTATAATACTCTATATCAATGAAAAAATCACCTTTTGTCATTGTGCAAAGGGTGTTTTTATAACGGTAAATGGGAGACACAATGGGATACATTTCTACAATCAAAACCGCTGTTCAGCTCTTTCCTTTCCTGGCCTTTTTGCTGACCTTGCCCTACATGATTTTGAATTATCGAAAATATGGTTCGGTCAATAAACTGCGGGTGCTGATTTTCTATTCTTTTATGCTTTACTTGATGACGGTCTATCTCTTGGTGATCTTGCCTCTGCCGGATCCAAGTAAGATTCATACTAACTACTCGGAAATGGTCAATCTCCATCCCTTTGCTTTTGTAGTGGATTTTTTCAAGGAGAGCCCCTTTGATTTAGCGCAGACTGGTACATGGATTCAAGCCCTTAAGCATCCAACTTTTTATGTGCCTGCCTTTAATGTTCTGATGTTGATTCCTTTTGGGATGTATCTACGCTATTATTTCAAGTGTGGTTTTAAGAAAACGATTCTCCTGACAGCCCTCTTTAGTCTCTTTTTGGAGCTGACCCAGTTATCAGGTCTCTACTTTCTATATCCGGGTCCTTACCGCCTAGCAGATGTCGATGATATTATTCAAAATACCACTGGTGGTGGAGTGGGTTATCTGCTTGGTTGGTTCCTGGTATGGTTATTGCCAACACGAGATGAAATTGACGAACATTCTTTCCGAGTAGGAACCAGAGTATCTGGTTTCCGGACGGGTCTTGCCTTCTTGATCGACTTTGTGATGCTATCCTTGCTTTACGCGGTAATCGAGCGTTTAGAGACGATTCCTTATGTAGCGGTTTTGGCTGTTTATTTTGGTTTGATTCCCTTGTGGCGGGGCAAAACCTTGGGAATGGCTTTATTGAAATTCCGCTTGCATTTTGACAAGCAAAAATGGCTTCGCACCATCTGGCGGGGAATCCTGGTAGTAGGTTATTTCTATCTGATTCCTCAAGGGTTGTTCTATTTGATTTCGCTCTTGAATAGCGATTTGACGGACAATTCCCTCTTAACCCTGTCCATGATTTTATTGCTCTTCTTTGTGCTCTTATTGTACCTGATTCTCACCCTTGCCATCGTCTTGCTCAATCGTCGCTTTCTGTTTGACCGTCTAGCTGGGGCTGAGTATGAGAGTACGGTGCGCGTGAAGAAAGAGCTCTTAAAGGATGAAACTGAATCGTCAAAATAGAGAGAGTGGGACAGAAATCGGTAATTCGTTAGAATTCGATTTCGTCGTCCCACCTCCGCACAGTTGAGTAGGGCTGTAAAAGCTGATGAAATCAGCGTAGTAGAGCCCACTCAACCACCGCGTCTTGCTCGACAATCCAAAAACAATTAAGAGGCTAGGACTTTTGTCCCAGCCTCTTAATTGTTTTTATACACATAAAAATATCCGAACGTTCCCAGTTGAGAAGGGCGATTTTAAGGGGATTGTGCTACAATGGAAGCAAATAGATAGAATGGAGCAGTGAAATGAAAGCAATTATTACAGTCGTTGGTAAAGACCAAAAAGGAATCGTAGCGGGTGTTGCAACGAAAGTAGCAGAATTAGGACTCAATATCGATGATATCTCTCAAACTGTATTGGATGAATACTTTACCATGATGGCGGTCGTATCGTCAGATGAGAAAAAAGATTTCACACAGCTTCGTTCAGAGTTGGAAGAATTCGGTCAGTCTCTGCATGTGAAAATCAATATCCAAAGCGCAGCGATTTTTGATGCTATGCACAATTTGTAAGATAGGGGTTGAGAATGATGGACATTAGACAGGTAACAGAAACCATTGCCATGATTGAGGAGCAGAACTTCGATGTTCGGACCATCACCATGGGGATCTCCCTTCTAGATTGTATCGATCCAGATATCGAAAAGGCGGCAGAAAAAGTCTACAATAAGATTGTGACAAAGGCCAAAGATTTGGTAGCTGTGGGGGATGAGATTGCGGCAGAACTTGGCATTCCCATTGTGAATAAGCGGGTTTCGGTCACTCCGATTTCTATTATCGGGGCAGCAACCAATGCGACAGATTATGTACCCTTTGCCAAAGCGCTGGACCGTGCGGCCAAAGAAGTTGGGGTCAACTTTATCGGTGGCTTCTCAGCCCTTGTTCAAAAAGGCTACCAAAAAGGGGATGAAATCCTCATCAATTCCATTCCTCGAGCTCTTGCAGAGACGGATTTTGTCTGCTCTTCAGTCAATATTGGATCGACCAAGACGGGGATCAATATGACCGCTGTCCGAGATATGGGCCGTATCATTAAAGAAGCTTCCCAAGCAGATCCAATGGGGCCTGGTAAGCTCGTAGTTTTTGCAAATGCAGTAGAAGATAATCCATTTATGGCGGGTGCCTTCCACGGTGTCGGTGAAGCGGATGTTGTCATCAACGTTGGGGTTTCCGGACCTGGTGTCGTCCAACGGGCCATTGAAAAAGTTCCAGGTGCAAGCTTTGATGTCTTGGCTGAAACAGTCAAGAAGACAGCTTTCAAAATCACTCGTGTTGGACAATTAGTGGGTCAAATGGCTAGTGAACGTCTCGGTGTTGAGTTTGGAATTGTAGACTTGTCTCTCGCGCCAACACCGGCTGTTGGGGATTCGGTTGCCCGTGTCCTTGAAGCGATGGGGCTTGAAGTAGTTGGAACCCATGGAACTACAGCAGCGCTAGCTCTGCTCAATGACCAAGTGAAAAAAGGCGGCATCATGGCTTGTAACCAAGTCGGTGGGTTGTCAGGTGCCTTCATTCCGGTCTCAGAAGATGAAGGGATGATTGCAGCGGTTCAATCAGGTCATATCAACCTGGAAAAATTGGAAGCCATGACAGCTATCTGTTCCGTCGGTCTGGATATGATTGCTATCCCAGCTGATACTCCAGATACGACCATTGCAGCCATGATCGCAGATGAAGCAGCTATCGGGGTAATCAACCAAAAGACAACAGCGGTTCGCATCATTCCTTATGGAAAAGAAGGTGATATGTTAGAGCTTGGAGGACTTCTTGGGTCTGCTCCGGTAATGAAGGTCAACAAAGCTTCGTCAGCTGATTTCATTGCCCGTGGTGGTCAAATTCCGGCTCCGGTTCATAGCTTTAAAAACTAAGAGAAATCTAGTATAATAGTAGAAAATAGAAAAGTCTGTGATGATGAAACTCCAGACTTTTTTCTTGCAAAAGGAGACAAGATGGCTAAAACAAGATTATTTGTGATTCGTCATGGGAGAACCATGTTTAATACCATTGGCCGTGCTCAAGGCTGGTCTGATACACCCTTGACAGCAGAAGGAGAAAAAGGCATTGAGGCTCTAGGGATCGGCTTGCGTGAGTCTGGTTTGGACTTTACCCGAGCCTATTCCAGTGATTCAGGTCGTGCCATTCAGACCATGGGGATCATACTTGATCAATTGGGTTTAAAAGAAAAAATTCCTTATCGCTTTGACAAGCGGATTCGCGAGTGGTGTTTCGGAAGCTTTGATGGAGCCTACGGTGGTGAGCTCTTTCATGGTGTCGTGCCGCGTGTGCTAGATGTGGAGGATTATAAGACCTTGACCTTGGAAGACTTGGCTAATGGAATTTGCCAAGTGGACACAGCAAATTGGGCTGAACCATGGGAAGTTTTGAAAAGCCGAATCCTAGAAGGTTTTGAAGCCATCGCCAAAGAAGTAGAAGAAAATGGTGGAGGCAATGCCTTGGTGGTCAGCCATAGTTGGACCATTCAGACCTTGGTCTGCTTGGTCGAAGGAAAACCAAATCTCAATTTGCCTCTTTCAAACGGTAGTGTTACCCTTGTAGAATATGAAGATGGAGTATTGACAGTTAAGGGGGTTGGAGATAGCAGTTACCGTGAGGTCGGTGAAAGCTTGCAAGAATCCTAGTCCATAATGAAAGGCTGACCCTTTGGTCATGGCCTTTTCTTTTTCTCAAAACTTGTAAGAGCTTTCCTACTTTCTTTTTGCAAAAAATGATATAATGAAAGAGATACATACGGAGGTAATACAATGACAAAAACCAGATTATATATTGCTCGTCATGGAAAAA
Source organism: Streptococcus caecimuris (assembly GCF_943193075.1). Taxonomy (NCBI): domain Bacteria; kingdom Bacillati; phylum Bacillota; class Bacilli; order Lactobacillales; family Streptococcaceae; genus Streptococcus; species Streptococcus caecimuris. Next base: position 152,873 of record NZ_CALPCT010000002.1, read on the forward strand.
CCATGTTTAATACCATTGGGCGGGCACAGGGCTGGTCAGACACTCCGCTGACAGAAGCAGGAGAGCGTGGAATTCGAGAATTAGGACTTGGTCTCAAGGAAGCTGGGCTTTCTTTTGAAGAGGCTGTTTCGAGTGATTCTGGACGCACCATTCAAACTATGGGAATTATTCTTCAAGAACTTGGTCTGACAGGAAAAATCCCTTATCGTTATGACAAACGGATCCGTGAATGGTGTTTTGGTAGTTTTGACGGTGCTTATGATGGCGATCTCTTCATGGGAGTTTTACCCCGTGTCTTTAAGGTCGATGATTTCCATCAGTTGAGCCTGATGGAGTTAGCAGAAGGGATCGTCGAAGTGGATACCACTGGATGGGCTGAATCCTGGGGTACCTTGAGTGGCCGGATCCTAGAAGGATTTGAGGCCATTGCAAAAGAGGTAGAAGCAGCTGGTGGTGGTAATGCTATTGTGGTCAGCCATGGTATGACCATTACGACCTTGATTTATCTCATCGATCCAAAAGCGGTCGAAGAATTGGTCTTGGACAACGGAAGCGTGACGGTTTTGGCTTATGAAGATGGTGCTTTCAGTATTGAAAAGATTGGGGATATGTCCTATCGTAAGGTTGGAGCAAAACTTCTAGAGGGTGGCCATGACGAATAAGTATAGACGCGCAAGAAAAAAACGTAAGAAATGGTGGCCTTACCTATTGAGTTTCTTTCTTCTTGTGGTCCTTGGATCAGGAATTGGTGTTTACTTAGCGAAACCAAGCTTGTTTTCAGGGCTTCAGTTTTGGAAGGCTAAAAAAACAGCTGTAACGACTCCCTCTTCTTCTAAGAAAAAGAAAGAAAAATCAGATTTACCAGCCGTTTCGACCAAAGACTGGCAGTTGATCTTGGTCAATCGTGACAATGTGAAGCCTGAGTTGAACCCACAATTGACAGATGTGGATGCTATCAAAGTGGATAGTCGGATTGTAGAACCAACTCGTCAATTTTTAGAAGCTGCTCGAAAAATTGCCCCAGAAGAAACCTTGATATCAGGCTATCGAAGTGTGGCCGAGCAAACAGAGCTCTATAATGAACGTGTTGCGCAACTAGAGGCTAGCGGCCTTTCGCACGAAGAAGCTGAAAAGCAGGTGCAGACCCAGGTACAGGTCCCTGGTGCGAGTGAACACCAGACAGGGCTTGCCATTGATATGAGTGTCGAAGCTGGTCAAAGTGATGAGTTGGGCATGCAGCTGGCTGCCATCGCACCGCAATATGGCTTTGTCCTTCGCTACCCAGATGGGAAGAGCAACATCACGGGAGTGAATTTTGAGAATTGGCATTTCCGTTATGTTGGCGTAGAAAATGCTCAGTATATGGCCAAGCATCAGCTAGTATTGGAAGAATATATTCAACTCTTGAAAAAAGCTGGCAAATAAGAGGAGATTCACTTCTCTAGGTCTTAAGAATGATTTTTAGCACTCTTGAAAAAAGAGTGCTAATTTTTTGGATTTTTCTCTTGACTTTCTTTTGGATGGGTGTATAATAGAATCATGGTTTAGCACTTAAGTGTTTAGAGTGCTAAAAAATGAAAGAGAGGTGAGGTCATGGTTACAGAACGTCAAAATGAGATTCTCAATCTTGTTGTCGATATCTTTACCAAGACCCACGAACCAGTTGGTTCAAAAGCGCTACAAGATGTGATTCAATCCAGTAGTGCGACCATTCGAAACGACATGGCTGCTCTCGAAAAACAAGGCTTACTAGAAAAGGCCCACACTTCGAGTGGCCGCATGCCTAGCCGAGCTGGTTTTCAATATTTTGTTCAGAACTCGCTTGATCTAGAGTTGATTGATGAGCAAGATGTCTACCAGGTGGTGAAAGCCTTTGATTTCGAAGCCTTTAAGTTAGACGATATCTTGGATGCTACGGCCAAGTTACTAGCCCAGATGACTGGCTACACCGCAGTGATTCAGGATGTTGAACCGACACGTCAGCGCTTGACTGGTTTTGAGATTGTTTCCTTATCCAACCACGATGCTTTAGCGGTTCTGACCTTGGATGAATCAAAGCCTGTCACTGTACAATTTGCCATTCCAAAGAATTTCTTAACCAGTGACTTGGAGATCTTCCATCAGCTGGTTCAAGAACGTTTCATTGGAAATACAGTCTTGGATATCCACTACCGCCTACGGACGGAGATTCCACAGATTGTACAGCGCTATTTCAAGACGACAGACAATGTGCTGGATCTCTTTGATTACGTCTTCTCGCAACTGTTTCAAGAACTGGTTTTTGTGGAAGGAAAGGTTTCATCACTAACCTACGCCGATCTTCAGACCTATCAGTTCTTAGATAATCCCCAACACGTAGCTCTCGAGTTGCGAGGGGGGATGCCAGAAGACCAAATGACCCAGATCCTGGTTGCAGAATCCCAAGAGAAGGCCTTGAAGAATGTGACAGTGATTAGCCACAAGTTCCTAGTTCCTTATCGTGGGATGGCCCTCATGCATGTGATCGGTCCCGTAGAGATGGATTACAGGCGTGTGATTAGCCTGGTCAATGTCATCGGCCGAGTACTGGTCATGAAGTTGACGGATTACTACCGTTACCTCAACAGCAACCATTATGAAGTAAATTAAGACCAAATGAAAGGGGTGTATGCCTTGACAGAAGATATCAAAAAAGAAGACGTGAAAGAAGAGGAAGTTGCCCAAACAACTGAAGAAGTTGTAGAGGAAAGCAACCAACCTTCTGAGTTAGAAGAAGCACAAGCGCGTGCCGAGGAATTTGAAAATAAATACCTTCGTGCTCATGCAGAAATGCAAAACATTCAGCGCCGTGCCAATGAAGAACGTCAACAATTACAAAAATACCGTAGCCAAGATTTGGCAAAAGCGATCTTACCATCACTGGACAACCTCGAACGTGCCCTTGCCGTCGAAGGGTTGACAGATGATGTGAAGAAGGGCTTGGAAATGGTCCAAGAAAGTTTGGTACATGCTCTGAAAGAAGAAGGAATTGAAGAAATTCCAGCGGACGGAGCCTTTGACCATAACTACCACATGGCCATCCAAACCTTGCCTGCAGATGATGAACATCCAGCAGACACCATCGCACAAGTCTTCCAAAAAGGCTACAAACTCCATGACCGCATCCTGCGCCCAGCCATGGTAGTGGTTTATAACTAGTCTGCCTTGTCCGAAACGACACTAAACTATGAAAGAAAGATAAGACGCAAGCCGGAGGCTTGCAAGGAAGATATTTCCCGCCACTTAAGGGAAAATATCAAAAAGAAAAAAAGAAGATAAATTTAAGGAGAAAAACATATGTCTAAAATTATCGGTATTGACTTAGGTACAACAAACTCAGCAGTGGCAGTTCTTGAAGGAACTGAAAGCAAAATCATCGCAAACCCAGAAGGAAACCGCACGACTCCATCTGTTGTGTCATTCAAAAACGGTGAAATCATCGTTGGTGATGCTGCAAAACGTCAAGCAGTCACAAATCCAGATACAGTCATCTCTATCAAATCTAAGATGGGTACTTCTGAAAAAGTTTCTGCTAACGGCAAAGAATACACACCACAAGAAATCTCAGCTATGATCCTTCAATACTTGAAAGGTTACGCTGAAGATTATCTTGGTGAAAAGGTAACTAAAGCAGTTATCACAGTTCCAGCTTACTTCAACGATGCTCAACGTCAAGCAACTAAAGACGCTGGTAAAATCGCTGGTCTTGAAGTAGAACGTATCGTCAACGAACCAACTGCAGCAGCTCTTGCTTATGGTTTGGATAAGACTGACAAAGAAGAAAAAATCTTGGTATTCGACCTTGGTGGTGGTACATTCGACGTATCTATCCTTGAATTGGGTGATGGTGTCTTCGATGTATTGGCAACAGCAGGGGATAACAAACTCGGTGGTGATGACTTTGACCAAAAAATCATCGACCACTTGATAGCAGAATTCAAGAAAGAAAACGGTATCGACTTGTCAACAGACAAGATGGCCCTTCAACGTTTGAAAGATGCAGCTGAAAAAGCTAAGAAAGACCTTTCTGGTGTCACTTCAACACAAATCAGCTTGCCATTCATCACTGCAGGAGCTGCTGGACCTCTTCACTTGGAAATGACCTTGACTCGTGCGAAATTCGATGATTTGACTCGTGACCTTGTGGAACGTACGAAAACTCCAGTTCGTCAAGCCCTTTCAGATGCAGGTTTGAGCTTGTCAGATATCGACGAAGTTATCCTTGTCGGTGGTTCAACTCGTATTCCTGCCGTTGTTGAAGCTGTTAAAGCTGAAACTGGTAAAGAACCAAACAAATCAGTGAACCCTGATGAAGTTGTTGCCATGGGTGCTGCGATCCAAGGTGGTGTCATCACTGGTGATGTGAAAGACGTTGTCCTTCTTGACGTAACACCATTGTCACTTGGTATCGAAACAATGGGTGGAGTCTTCACAAAACTCATCGACCGTAACACAACTATTCCAACATCTAAATCACAAGTCTTCTCAACTGCAGCAGACAACCAACCAGCCGTTGATATCCATGTTCTTCAAGGGGAACGTCCAATGGCAGCAGATAACAAGACTCTTGGACGTTTCCAATTGACTGATATCCCAGCTGCACCTCGTGGTATCCCACAAATCGAAGTAACATTTGACATCGATAAGAATGGTATCGTATCTGTTAAAGCGAAAGATCTTGGAACTCAAAAAGAACAAACCATTGTTATCCAATCAAACTCAGGTTTGACAGACGAAGAAATCGACCGCATGATGAAAGATGCAGAAGCAAACGCTGAAGCGGATAAGAAACGTAAAGAAGAAGTAGACCTTCGTAACGAAGTAGACCAAGCTATCTTTGCGACTGAAAAGACCATCAAAGAAACTGAAGGCAAAGGCTTTGATGCAGAACGTGACGCAGCTCAAGCAGGACTTGATGATCTTAAAAAAGCTCAAGAATCAGGTAACCTTGAAGAAATGAAAGCAAAACTTGAAGCCTTGAACGAAAAAGCACAAGCATTGGCTGTTAAACTTTACGAACAAGCTGCAGCAGCGCAACAAGCACAAGCAGGAGCAGAAGGCGCACAAGCAACAGGCAACGCAGGCGATGACGTCGTAGACGGAGAGTTTACAGAAAAATAAGATGCAAAGCCCGTTAAAACCTCACAGTGAAAATAGGAAATCTGACGCAGAAACTTTAGTTTCTAGAAAGATTTATCTTTTTCACCAAGAGGTTAGGGCGTGCTCAATTCAGCATTACTAGTTTGATTTTTAAAACTTAAACTAGTAAGTATAAGAAGAAATCCAGAGGTTGCAACCCAGCCTCTGTTTTTCGGTAAAATAGAGGATGTTGCGTATGAAAAAAGTACTTTGTATCATTTATCCTAATTTTTCTCTTTATGAGATAACTGCTTTAACGAGTACTTTAGCTCTGTCTTTTGATAGTACGATTGATTATGCCGCTTCAGATCATTCGATGGTGGTCTCTGAGGATGGTTTGCCCTGTCAACCAACGAAAACACTAGATCAAATCCGTATAGAAGAGTATTCTTGTGTGATTTTGCCCGGAATGGTTAACATTGGACCTGCTCTACAGGATGAGAAATTGATTTCGTTCTTGAGGGACCTTGGTGGGCAAGATGTCCTCATTGCAGCCATTTCTTCAGCGCCTCTTTTATTAGCGAAAGCAGGTCTGTTGAAGGACACGAAATTTACAGGTGGAATTTGGCAAAACTTCTTTGATTATTTTGAATTTCTTCCACGTGAGAATTTCCAACCCAAACTGGTTGTGCAAGATAAACAAATCATTACGGCTATCGGTTTTGCCCATCAAGAGTTTGCAAGAAAAGTAATTCTAAGCTTAGGGTTGGCAGAGAATACGGACAACTATTTTAAAGAACGAAACGACTACTCAGAAGAGGATTTGATATTTACTCTATCGGACCAAGAGTTTGATCAAGTGAAGCGAAGTATAGAAAACAGCCTCTAAAGATTTACATGAAAATTATAGAAAGGAACAAAGAGTGTTCGTAACTGAACACGGGTTCCAGAAATTCTTACTCAATATAAAAGAAAGGAACTGAACCCGACCTAAATCGTGGTTTGATTCACAACATCAATAGAAAGGAACAAAGAGTGTTCGCAATCGAACACGGGCTACGGACTGTGCCAAAAAGATAGATTTTTCTAGGACGCAAGCGTCCGTCGTCAAAACTCCTATTTTGGCTGTGTCCGTTTAACGCCCTTTGTATCTTGAATTATGAACAATACTGAATTTTATGACCGTTTGGGCGTTTCAAAGAATGCATCTCAAGATGAGATCAAGAAAGCCTATCGGAAATTATCTAAAAAATATCACCCAGATATCAACAAGGAGCCTGGTGCTGAGGAAAAGTACAAGGAAGTTCAAGAAGCTTACGAGACTTTGAGTGACGAACAAAAACGGGCTGCTTATGACCAATATGGTGCTGCGGGTGCCAATGGTGGCTTCGGTGGTGGAGCAGGCGGTTTTGGTGGCTTTGATGGTGCTGGCTTTGGTGGCTTTGAAGACATCTTCTCTAGCTTCTTTGGTGGTGGTGCAAGTCGTAATCCAAATGCTCCTCGTCAAGGGGATGACCTCCAATACCGCGTCAATCTCAAGTTTGAAGAAGCGATTTTTGGTGCGGAAAAAGAAGTCAAGTACCATCGGGAAGCTAGCTGTCATACCTGTCATGGTTCTGGGGCTAAGCCAGGGACTAGTCCGGTGACTTGTGGACGCTGTCATGGTTCTGGAGTCATCAATGTGGATACGCAAACCCCTCTTGGGATGATGCGCCGTCAAGTGACCTGTGATGTCTGTCATGGTCGTGGTCAAGAAATCAAAGATCCATGTACGACTTGTCGTGGAACAGGTCATGAAAAACAAGCTCATAGCGTGAACGTCAAGATTCCCGCAGGAGTTGAAACAGGTCAACAAATCCGCTTAGCTGGTCAAGGAGAAGCTGGCTTTAACGGTGGACCTTATGGTGACTTGTATGTTGTTGTCAATGTTGAGCCGAGCGATCGCTTCGAACGAGATGGCTCAACCATCTACTACAAGTTAGACTTGAACTTTGTCCAAGCAGCTCTTGGAGATACGGTTCATGTACCAACTGTTCACGGAGATGTCGATTTGGTCATTCCTGAAGGAACCCAAACCGGTAAGAAATTCCGCCTCCGTGGAAAAGGGGCTCCAAGCTTACGTGGTGGTGCTATGGGGGATCAATATGTATCTGTCAATGTCGTCACCCCAACTGGTTTAAACGACAAGCAAAAAGAAGCCCTTCAAGCCTTTGCGGAAGCAAGTGATTTGAAGGTCAACCCAAAGAAAAAAGGGTTCTTTGATAAGGTCAAAGATGCTTTAGATGATTTATAAGAATGAACGAGTTTCCTTTTGAGTAAGGGGCTCGTTTTATTTTGGATCGAATCCAAGAACTTCCTCTCCTAATTAAAGAATAATGTGACCCCTCATTGAATTTATTAAGATATCGTGGTAAATTTAAGAAAACGATTACAAAGACAATTTAGGAGGTCCTGATGAAATCACATCAACCACGTTATGCGATTCGCAAGTATGCAGTAGGAGCTGCTTCGGTGCTCATAGGATTTTTTGCTGGTGCTCATGTTGTAGCTGCAGATACACCGACGACTACTGAAAGTCCTGCAACGACAGTTCCAACTCAGCCAAGCGAAGGCGAGGCGACGCTCTCCCCCAATGAGGAAGCTTCTCAGCCAACAGTAGAAAAACCAACGGCTCCTGCCCCAATCGTCGATCAAAGTCAACCGACACTGCCTGATCGAGAATTGCGGGTATCAGATCTTGACCGTTTGATTCGCGAAGAAGCAAGCTCTGTCGCAGAGTCGGATGTGGCAGCTCAACCAACGACAGCAGCGACGGAAACGCCTGCTAAAGATCCTGACCAAGAAGAAAAATTAGCCAAGAAAAAGATTGTTTCGATCGATGCCGGTCGCAAGTATTTCTCGCCTGACCAAATCAAGGAAATCATTGATGAAGCTAGTAAGACGGGTTATACAGACTTGCATCTTCTAGTTGGAAATGACGGCTTGCGCTTTGTGCTGGATGATATGTCTTTGAAAGTGGGAGATACTTCTTATTCTAGCCAAGCCGTGACGGATGCGGTTGAAAAAGGGACGAAGGCTTATTACGATGATCCGAACGGGACAGCCTTGACCCAGGCTCAAATGGATGATATTTTGGCCTACGCCAAATCGAAGAAAGTGGGTGTCATCCCAACCATTAATAGTCCAGGTCACATGGATGCGATTCTGACGGCCATGGAACAATTGGGCATTGAAAACCCTCACTTTAATTATTTTGGTACAAAGAAATCAGCTCGGACAGTTGATTTGGACAACCAAAAAGCCTTAGACTTTACCAAGGCCTTGGTAGACAAGTATGCGGCTTATTTCAGCGGCAAGGCAGATATTTTCAATATTGGTTTGGATGAATATGCCAACGATGCCACAGATGCCCATGGTTGGCAGGTTCTCCAAGCCAGCAAGCATTGGCCGGGTGAAGGCTATCCAGAAAAAGGCTATGAAAAATTCATTCAATACGCCAATGATCTAGCAGCTATTGTGAAAAAACACAAGATGAAACCAATGGCCTTCAATGATGGAATCTACTACAATGGCGATACTTCCTATGGTACTTTTGACAAGGATATCATTGTGTCCTACTGGACAGGTGGATGGAACGGCTATGATGTCGCTTCTTCAAAACTCTTGTCTGAACTAGGTCATCAGATTCTTAATACCAATGATGCTTGGTATTATGTGCTTGGACGGGACAAGGCTGGATCTGGTTGGTACAACCTTGATCAAGGCCTCGAAGGAATTTCCAAGTCAGCGATTGATGTGGTTCAAAAAAATGACGGGGCCAAGGTGCCTTTCATCGGTGGCATGGTAGCTGCCTGGGCAGATACGCCATCCGCAACCTACAAAAAAGACCTTCTCTTTAAGCTCATGCATGCCTTCGCGGACAAGAATGCGGACTACTTTGTAGCAGATCCTGAAGTGGTCGAAAAAGCTCTTTCAGAAGCTCCAACTGATTTGGATCACTATACACCGGAATCCCTAGTAGCCTTTACGGCAGCCAAAAAAGCTTTAGAAGGGGCAGGAGCAGACACGACTCGAGCAGAGGCCAAAACCTTGATCGATCATCTCAAAGCAGCTCAAGATGCTTTGGTGTATACAGAAAGCTACGCGAAAGAAGTTGCTGCAAAAGAAGCAGCAGAAAAACTCGCCATGAAGAAGGTCATCTCGATCGATGCAGGTCGCAAATACTTCTCGCTGGATCAGTTGAAACGGATCGTAGACAAGGCCAGTGAGCTGGGTTATTCTGACTTGCACCTCCTTGTCGGAAATGATGGCATGCGCTTCGTCCTCGATGATATGACGGTGGAAGCCAATGGCAAAACCTATGCTAGTGATGATGTGAAAAAGGCCATTTTAGAAGGCACCAAGGCCTATTACGATGATCCAAATGGCCAAGCCTTGACCCAAACAGAAATGGATGAACTCCATGCTTATGCGACTGCTAAAGGAATCGGCTTGATTGCGGCAGTCAATAGTCCTGGCCACATGGATGCTTTGTTGGTGGCCATGGAAAAATTGGGCATTGAAAACCCACAAGCCAGCTTTGATACGGTTTCAAAAACAACCATGGATCTGACCAATGAGGCAGCAGTCAACTTTACCAAAGCCTTAATTGGCAAGTACATGGACTACTTCAAAGACAAGTCTAAGATCTTTAACTACGGAACAGATGAATATGCCAATGACGCTACCAGTGCGCAAGGTTGGTACTACCTCAAGTGGTATGACCTCTATGGTAAATTTGCGGAGTATTCCAATAGTCTTGCAGCTATGGCGCGTGAAAAAGGCTTGCAGCCAATGGCCTTTAACGATGGCTTCTATTATGGAGATGAAGATGATGTTGCTTTTGACAAGGACGTCTTGATTTCCTACTGGTCTAAAGGATGGTGGGGCTATAACCTCGCATCACCGCAGTACCTAGCAGACAAGGGCTACAAATTCCTTAACACCAACGGAGACTGGTATTATGTTTTGGGAAGAACACCTGAAACAGGTGGTGGTTATATTGAAAAAGCGATTGCCAATGCAGCCGCTACTCCATTTAGACAACTCCCAAGTACAACATATCCTGAAACATCTTTGCCTATGGTCGGTAGCATGGTAGCTGTTTGGTGTGATACCCCAAGTGAAGAATACATTGAAAAAAATGTCTTTGATCTCATGGAAGCTTTTGCCAACCATAACAAGGACTATTTCAAAGCAGACTTCACTGCTCTTAGAAAAGCAGTTGCTACGGTGCCAACAGATCTAGATATTTACACACCAGAATCTCGCGCAGCACTTGCGAAAGTCTTAGATAGCTTGAATTGGAATGTGAGCCGTGCTCATCAAGATCAGGTGGATCAAGAAGTGGCCACTCTGACCCAAGCCCTTGCAGGGCTCAAGCCAATTACGCAAGTGGGTAGCTTGGCTGAAAATGACGTCAAAGCCCTAGTGGAAGACAAACCAAGTCTTGAAATCGTAGAAAAAGAACTTGGTTTTGACCTTGTGGAACGGACCAATCCAGATCTCGCTAAAGGAGAACGCAGAGTGATCCAGGCTGGGGTTAAAGGGCAAGATCTTGAGTATGTAGAGGTTTCGGCACTTGATCAAAGTCGAAAAGTGATCGCTACAGAAGTTGCTAAAGAGCCAGTTGCAGAAATTGTTGAAGTCGGTACCAAAGAAGTCGTGATCCCAACAAGCCCTTCAGTAGAAGCACCAGTGAAGTCAGATGTGCTTGTAAACAAAATGGTTTCAGATCCTTCAACACCTCAAGTGATTTCGAAAGATCAACCAGTAGCATCAGTAAATACCCCAACGCCAATTCCAGCAGCTGTGGAAAAAGAGGTTCGTTCAGAAGCAGTATCTTCTAACAAGCAACTTCCAGAAACAGGAGTGGAATCTGCTCTGGGACTCGCTTTACTAGGGGCGATCTTAGGAGCAGCAGGAATGGACTTGAAAAATAAAAAAAGAGACTAAGACCTAGTAGATTTGTAACAGGTCGAAGTTCGGAGAGTGGGACAGAAATCGGTAATTCGTTAGAATTCGATTTCGTCGTCCCACCTCCGCACAGTTGAGTAGGGCTGTA